>DATKZR010000001.1:0-35078 GCA_035527875.1 Nitrosopumilaceae archaeon
TGCATGTCTTCCAGATAGTGACTTTGACGGGGATTTAGTGCTTTCTGCAGATGATCCAGATGACAATGATCCATGTAATCCAAATCCTAATGCAGAAGCATGTTTGGCCCAAGGGGATGACAATCCAGTAGCAGGAGAACTTCTCTCAGTTGATTCATCAGCACTAGTAATTGGTGGATTAGCATCAAGTGCAGTTTGGATGATACCAGCAGTTGCAGGAATTGCAGGTGCAGGAATTTATCTGGTAAAGTTTAGAGCCAACAAATAGTAAAACCTATTTTCTTTTTATTTTCTTAAAGTAATTTCTGACAAATCATAAGGAACGTCAATACCTAGTTCTGTGTATTTTTTGTGTGTAGGAATGGCGGGCATTCTATTTTTGCTGACAGTAAACTCATAAACACCTCAAGTGGTTAAATGTGCTATATTTTTTGTTGATTAATATTTGCAATAATTTGAGCAAAGTTATGGCAAAAACATGGAAAGACGACCAAATTAGTTTGGATCCAATTAAAGATCAAACTATAGCAGTAATTGGTTATGGCATTCAAGGTGACGCTCAAGCAAACAACATGAAGGATTCAGGTCTTAATGTTATAGTTGGTCTAAAGCAAGGCGGCAATAGCTGGAAAAAGGCAGAAGCTGATGGTCACAAAGTTTTCTCAGTAGCTGAGGCCTGCAAACAAGCCGACATTATTCATGTATTGATACCTGATATGGTGCAATCCCAAATTTACAAAGAAGAGATTGGACCTAATCTTTCTGAAGGAAATGCATTGTCGTTTTCACATGCTGCTGCGATTCATTGGAATTGGATTTCAGCACCTGACAATATAGATATCATTATGGTTGCACCAAAAGGCCCTGGCTCTAAAGTTAGGGAGACATATCTTGAGGGCTTTGGAACTCCATCAATTGTTGCAGTATACAAAGACTATTCTGGTAAAGCCTGGGATAGAACACTTGGAATTGCAAAGGCAATTGGTAGTGCAAGGGCTGGATTAATTCAGACTACCTTCAAAGAAGAAGTTGAAACTGATTGGTTTGGCGAGCAAGCTGATTTGTGTGGCGGTTCAGCATCCATGGTAAAAGCTGCATTTGAAACTCTAGTAGAAGCTGGATACCAACCAGAGATTGCATACTTTGAGGTTTTACATGAACTCAAGTTGATTGTAGATCTGATTCAAAGATATGGCATTAATGGAATGTGGAGACGTGTAAGTGAAACTGCAAGATATGGTGGCCTGACTCGCGGTCCGATGGTAATGACTGGTGAGACTAAAGCTAACATGAAAAAAGTTCTAACCATGATTCAAGACGGGACATTTAACAACGAATGGATTAGCGAATACCAGAAAAGTGGACAAGACTCATTTGCAAAATACATGAAAGAAACAGACGAGCATCAAATAGAAAAAGTCGGCAAAGAAATGCGAAAAATGATGTGGCCTGATTCCACAGAATAAATTTTTTTTAAATTTTTCTTAGTTTAGATACGCCAAGTGTAATGTGATCAATAATTGTTGTTAATGTTGTTCCAGGACCAAATACGTGGTCTATTCCCTTTTTGATTAGTTCCTTATGGTCTACATCGGGAATTACACCCCCTCCCACTATTAGAACATCATTGATTCCCTTCTTTTTTACGGCTTTAACGACTCTAGGAAATAATGTCCCATGTGCTCCGTTTAACAAACTCATGGCAATTGCATCAACATCTTCATCCTCTGCTATTTGTGCAATTCTCTCAGGAGTTGCAAATAATCCAGAGTAAATTACCTCCATCCCTGCATCTCTAAAGGCTCTACAGAGTACGAGTGCACCTCTATCGTGTCCATCAAGACCGAGTTTTGCTACAAGTATTTTGATACTACGGGATGCCGTTTTTTGTTTCATTTTTGCTATTCATATTAGGTATGCCATGACATGTTTATTTGATTTTCGTCAAGCCAAAATAATTTCAATTTTGGTTACTTTAGGGAAAAACAAAGAATACTATCAAGTGATTTTCAGGCATATTTGCAGATATTACATTTGTGACTAGGAAAAGAAAAGGAAAATGGTTGGTTCATAATTTCGGTACTGCCTTTTCCAATAGTTTATTTACGCCACGATTTTACCAAATTTCAGAAAGATATGCCCTTTGAAAGAGAAAGAGAAATGTTTACTGCCACCTGTGGCGACTGTGGAACTGAATGTCAAATACCATTCAAACCAAAGGAAGACAGACCTGTTTATTGCAGAGAATGTTTCCAAAAACACAAACAATAGTATATTCCCCTAACAAATTCGAACCACCCACTGAATAATTTTTGATTTTATTGTATTAAAAAATATGTTACAATTAGGATATGCAAGCTTGGGGCAAAAAATTACCGGAAGACTGGCTTGCCAAAATTATGGCCTTGAATGTAGTTTTATGACCACAGAAGATGCAGCTGAAATGATAATCAAGGAATTTAGAGAACATGCTCTAGAAGAACATTTTATCGATTATCCTGATGGAATTTTAATGAAATCTTTAATGAGTAAAAAATAATTTTAAATTAATTTTCTCTCTATAAGTTTCAATTTTCATTCCCAAAATGATGGGCGGAGTCCCATGATGTGGAATCTAGTATAACGTATTTCCCAAAATTGCTCAAGCGTCATAGGAATGGAATCATAATTGTTCCTACTATTATTTTTATTATTTTAACTTAGTATGGGGTTCCTTTCATTCTCTGATTTTTGAATGCTTCAAGATACCAATCAAACTCATCAAGAAAACGTTCGATTCGTTTTTCGTATTCTTTAGACAAGAGAATTCCGTTTTCATCAAATGTTTCATGCACCTTAGAAATTTGAAGTGAAGAGGGTATTGATGGAGAGCCTAACTCAGCAAATATTTGTCTCAAATGTTGTGCAGCATTAATTCCTCCAAAAGGGCCTACAGAATAAGATACTATGGCTGATGGTTTGAAGAAGTATTCTTCAAGACAATAATCTAGAGTATTTTTCAGTGCAGCAGATATGGTGTGATTGTATTCAGGAGTAATTGGCATATAACCATCTGCTGAAAATATTGTTTCGTGTAATTTTTGAAATTTTGGCTCAGGATTCTTCATTTCTTTGTACATTCTATCTAAAAGTGGCAAATCCAACTCCATGGGATCAATTAACATTGTTTTATGACCTCTATCTTCGATCTTTTTTGCAACCCATCGACCAACTTTAGCACCATTCCTATCTTGCCTGACAGATCCCAATATTATTGCAATATTCAATTTCAAAAATTTTAACAAAAAACCACATCTAAAGATTTCCCCACATTCACAAAACATCAAATTAATTTGAAATGAATTTGGTCATTTTTTTAAATAGGTTTTTGAAATGATGGCATTATGGCTCAAGTATGTACTGGAATATGTAGTAGATTCAAACCCAATTCCTTTGCAAATAATCTGCGATACAAAGTTGGTCAGAAATGGTGTTCACTTTGTGCATTATTTTTTATGACTCAAGAAAATACATGTCCTTGTTGTAAAACACGATTAAGATCAAGTCCTAGGAGTAAAAAAAAATGAAATGCCAAGAATGTAATCACGATAAAGGAAAGTGTAAATGTCTTTGTTGTTGCTCAATTTCACAAATAGGATGCTTATATTGTGTTCTCCCAGTTTTAGGACATAGACAAATTAAAAAAATCATCAGAAAAATAAAAAAAGATTCTAGTTGAAATTAAGTAGATTAATTTTCAGAAGAGATTTTTTGTTTCATTATTTCAATTCTTAACTTGTATGCAGTTAGTCCAGCAAATCCAAAAATTATCACCAATCCCACATAAGCTAAAATTTGACTATATTCAATTAGTATGGCAGATACACCAGTTCCGACAATTCCTGGAAGTAAAGACAATGCATACAACCACCACCCACAACAACCAAGTGGAACTAGAGAGAAAAAAGAGAAAAAGGATGTTGCAGCAGCACTACTAGAATTTCCCCCAAATGCTTTTTTCTTTACACTAAGATTACATCCAAGATGTTTACTTTTTTCAGATAAGAAAACTTGCAACCCTATCCCAATACCCATTCCAATGATTACTATAGAATTCAGTTGGAATGCTGCACTAATTGCTGCTAGTGGCTCTAATGCTGGAGTTGTGATTATAACCACTGAAAGATATACGATTATCGTGATAATTCCAACAATGGCTGCTTTTTGAATTGGTTTCATCTATGCATCACCAAAAATTAGAGTTTTGGGATGAAATGCAACCCACTCAAACCAAAACCCAGGCTCAATTGACATTCTCTCTAATTGTTTGCCTTCATATTCACCAGAGGGGGACACGCCATCATAGTTCCATTCAGAATTTGTTTGTATATCAAAAATTTTACCATCAATGGATACAAAGTCTAAGACTTTGTCCTCAAGGGTTCTCTCAAAAGCACGAGAGTTTTGAGAAAATAATGAAACCAACATTACGGGCGTCTCACCAATTATGTCATTGATTAGTACATTTGATTCAATGTCATTTTGTTTGTATGCCTTGTAGATGCCGTCTCGGCTAAATCCAAGAATGATCTCTTTTGGATGCATTCTATCATCACTATGTTCTACTGGAAACATTATTCGAGGTTCAGTGTAATAACTCCCATATGGATCCGTGGCATACGAACGAATGAAACCAGTATCAGTTGTCAATATCAAAGTATCAGGATGTAGTAATTTCCAATCACCCCAAGTAATAACATCAAACGGAATTAAATTCAGTTTGTGTCCGCTCAATTCTCCTTTAACAGCCATTCCAATGGCTTGACTCCAATACGATTCAGTTAATCTATCGTACATCAACAAATTACTGTTGTATAATTTTCCAGATGTTCCAAATTCTACTTCTTGACCATCAATTATTCTCTCAAAGACTTGATTAGTGTAGCAAAGAGGACAATAGGTGACAGATACTGGTGTTCCACCTACCCTATCATTTACTATCTCGTGCCACACCAAAATAAAGATAGGATAAGCTTTTGCCTCCCCGTTAATCTCCAAACCAATGACAGTATCAGAATCAGACATGAAATGAGAATCTTTAACTTTTGCAAATATGGGATTATCAATTGATGGAATTCCATCTTTTGGTGGTCCACCTCCTTTGATTTTATCAAGTGGTATGATATGCTTGACACCATTTGTTTCCATTGTAGGAAGTTCTGAAGATGCAAAATCAATAGTTTCACTTGGATTATTCAATGTAGGTTTAAGAATAGATTCATCTTGAAATAAAACAGCTAATACTGAAAGTGTAGAAATAATTACAATTACAAGTGCAAGTGTTTTTAGATTCAATTTTAATTAATTTATACGGATAAAATATTAAAAAATTATTCTAATTTTATTTTTAATTTGGATAAATCCTTTAATAAATTTCAAAATTAGGTGTTTGACAAAATTCGTGATAAATAATTTTTGAATTAGGCTGGTTTTTTGTTATTTTTATGCCTACTCACGTTCAAGTTTATCCCCAAATTGGTGGATTAACCATCCGTGGAATCAAATAAAAATTACAGTTCCCTTGAGGGATTTAAAATTTTTTGAGAAGGATGAGAATTAAAAACTAGAATAGAATAACTCACATGATTTTGAGATTGATTTGGTTTTTCTATTATGGATCATTGATATGAATAAATGATTGGTGATGATTATTAACAGATTTTTAATAAAAAATAACATGAAACACCATAACAAAAATTCAAATTTTTCTTTGGAAAAAATTAGAGTACACCAATTGACTACTAAAGAGAAGGAGGCAACAGGACAGAAATCGATTCAAAGGATATATGCTATTTCAGGGTCCCCAAAAGTTGGTATATTTGTCCGCGTGTTTGAAATAATAATTATGGTGAGTTCATCAATATGAATTCCGACACGATTACAGTCGAAACGAGGACTGGTGTAGGCATTAGAAAGAATAATCTGAAATTATTTTTTGGAAGGATTAAAAGTTAAATTTTAAATTAATTCTGGTTCCTTTGTAGAGTCGTAATAATTAATATCAATTCTGGGTTTGGCCTTTGGATTCAGATAAGTAACGCCTGCTCCATGAGCATCCAACAAAAGGGAAAGACGATAAGGAGTGGATGGGAAAAGTTTGTCCCAAACTTCAATAGGATTTTCATTAAAATTTACTCCAATGTGGGCTTTTTTGATTTCATTTGAAATTGATATTATTGGATTCGCATAAACAACCCCTAACATTTTTTCGATAGCGTTCATTCCAAGCATATGTTCATTAGAATGCACAGTTAAGATGTAATGAAGAATATTTTCAGAAAATGAATATTGTTTTTCTGGTTCGGAGAAAACAGATATAGTGTGATTTTTTATCGATGGATTTTCTGAAATTTTGAATAAAAATATGGATATCGACAAAGAATTGTTTGCTTTGATTTTGGAGGGATCAGTAATTCTTAAATCATCAATCTCAATTTTGGCCTCTTTAAATAAATCTAAAATACCCTCCGTGGTTGAGGTAAAATTTTCCCAAAAAACTTGATGATTATTGTTTTGAATGATTTTTTGGGACATTTTAAACAAATTATTTCATTATTTTATTTTTAAAATTCAAATAATAAAAAAATACGACAAATTAGCCTATTTTGATCCAGTACATAGGTATGATTTTTGAATTATTCTAATTTATGAGTAAATGACAAAATATACCACTTCATCTGGACAACCTTTAAGCTAATTTTGTAAGTTTGGTTGAGGAGAATTAGACTATTTTTTGGTAAGGATAAACAAAATGATGTTATTTTAGATAGTTCTTTCTCTTTTTTTCTAAATCGGAAATTCTTTTTTTTAGCATATTGATTGTTTCTTCAGCTTGTCTTAGGTCATTTTCTAATTTTTTAATTCTTTTATCCTTATTGGTTAAGGTTGCCATGTAATTGGTGAATTTTGGTGAAGATAAAAATTTGCTGCTTACCAGCATTTAGAAACTAAAAGAAAGGCGTTAGCCCAATTAACATTTTTTTTAGGAAAAATATGAGGTATAATCAATTAATTCTTGCCAACTTACGAATTAAAATTATTTTTTGAGACCATTTCGCAAGACTTCGTTAAGTGTACTTGAAAAACTCACTGAACTGTTCGTGCTTTGAATGGCTTTTGCCTGAACTAATCTCAACTTTCTATCTAAATCCTCGTCAAGCATTATTGTTACTCGTTTAGCCATAGTATGAACATCTTCTTTTCATTCTTTTATACCTTCTTTTTTTTCAATAATAGAAAATCCTTGTGATAATACATTATTTTTTGTAATTTTTTTGGAACCTCTAGCAAGAAAAAATTACTTTGATTTTACCTCCCCACATCTTACACATGAAATCGTTCCATTTTGGGAATACTTGTGACCATGGTGCGTACATCCTAAGGATAGATCATATGAGATATTTTCTAAATAATCTTGAATTCTTTTACCATTTGTAGTCATCATGAACAAAGTAAGATGTTTATGAACATTAGGTTTGGTTAGCTATCATTATTACATGTCATCAATATAGCTAACTCTTGCTGCATTGAAAATTTCTTTCTAATTGAGATCTAGGGTGCAACTCTTCGGTTTAAGGCCAGAGCAAAAAAAGTAGAAGAGAGTGATATTACAGCGGCTGTAAGAAAAATTAGATTGTATGCCTCAGGTGTTGGAAAGCTGCCAGAAATTCCTTGAATTGTGGACCTGTTCATTTGTTGGAACGTTCCTGCAATTGATGGACCAATTGATTGACCAATTAAATTAAGAAGTAAAGTCATGCCAAGTGCAATTCCTGCAAATTGGATTGGTGTTGACATTAGTATGACGTTAAATCCACCGATGAATGCAAGTGATAATCCTGCAGCAATTATGGCAAGTGTGATGGACACCATGAATTCAGTAGAATGGAATAAAAGAATACTAAAAAATCCAATCGTACCAATTATGGTGCCAAGGAGAGTAAGTCGTTTGTTTCCTATCTTGTTTAGTGCAAACCCTGATGCAATAGTACCTGCCAAGAAAATTATCATAAATGGAAGCTGAATTGTTGCAGTGTCAAGTTCTGATCCTCCAAATCCTAGTGGTTGGGGACTCTGTATCATGATTGGTATGGTCTGATACACCATAAACGTACATAATCCGACAATTAGTAGGATTATAATTCCATAAGACAGCATTTTGTTTGTAAGTAGAGAAAAGTCAATTAATGGATTTTGTATCTTCTTTTCGATTACAATAAAAATTGCCAATGAAACTATGGTGAGAGCAAAAAAGAGAAATGACTCATAGCCTTCATCGGTATCGTTTTCAAGATAAGAGATACCAACAAGGAATGAAATTATCGTTAGTGCAAGGAATATTGATCCTTTGATATCTATTGATAATTTATTTTCTGAAATATTTGGTAATGGATTTACATGAATAAATTTCAGTATGACTAATCCCAGTATTACTGCAATAGGAAAGGCCGTAAAGAATGTTGCATGCCAGCCATAATTTTGTATAATGTTTGCGCCAACCAATAATCCTATGGTGGCACCTGCAGGAAAAGTTGCAGTGAAAATAGATTGCCCCACTGCCAATTTCTTTTCGGGTAATACCTCTCGAATTATACCAAAAGCTATAGGGAACATGGAAATTCCAATACCTTGGGCGGCTCTTGCAGCAAGCATGGATGGTAAACTATCAGCAAATCCGGCTGCCAGAATTCCAACAGAATAAACAGACATTACAATTAACAAAATTTTTTTTCGGCCATACACATCGGAGAGCTTGCCTACAATTGGTGTGGCAACGGCACCTGCAATTATGTACGATGATAAAATCCATGATGAGGTATTGTAGGATATGCCAAAGTCTTCAATGAAGGCAGGTATAGCAGGAAGAACCATAGTTTCGGCATACATTGTAATAAGACCCAAGCAACTTAGGGTTCCAACTACAAGCCAAGCTGAACGATCAATTTTTTCATTTTCTATAGTCATTTTGGGTCAGTCTTTCACGAAAACTTTGAGAATCAAGGAAAAACGCCTAAGAATATTTTACAAAATTTTCTTTTTGCCACAGTAAGGGCTTTTTTTCCTGTGGGTGTGAGAGTGTATGTGATGGTTTTGCCTTCTTTTACCTCATCTAGAAATCCGGCCTCTCTAAGATTTTTTATTGCCGGATAAAGTGTTCCTGGACTAGGTTTTTCACCTTTTCTCTTTATCATCTCATCAGCAATTTCTTTGCCGTGCATTGGTTTTTTTGAAACTAAAAACAAGATAAGAAATCCCAGCATCCCCCTCATATCACAGCATTCCTCATCCATTCCTGTTTCTCACTCTTGTATCGGTTGTCCGATATATATAAATACATTTTAAATTATACATATCGTATGTCCGATATTAATGGAAAGGAGGTGATTGTATGGGTAATGGTTGTTGTGGTGTAAGCGAACAAAGAGCACGAAGCTTCCTCACAAAAGAAGAAAGGATAGGAATGTTAAATGAATACAAAGACTATCTTGAAAAAGAAGCAAAAGGTGTTTCTGAAAGAATAAAGGATCTAGAAAAGGAGTAATCCTTTTTCTACTTTTTTATCAAATTATAAAACACTAAATTATTTTTTATGAAAAGATTAGAAGTACTAAAGGTCAAGAACGGTAAGACGAATAATTTTATGCTTTTAAATTCAAAGTTCTTTTTGGAATAATACTGAATTTGAGCCTAGACGTTATATTTTATGTTAGCAAGGTCAATTTTTTTTTGCACGTTCAATAGGTATCGGATCTATGAGAACAAATCATGGGCAATATGTTAGAAAAATTGAGAGTCGCCATTGACAAAGACCTAGACGCAGGTTATCAAATCGTAGACAAAGGGTTTGGAAAAGTGAAGGTTATTGTTGACAAAGACCTAGATGCAGGTTATCAAATCGTTGAAGGTGGGTTTGAAAGAGTGAAGGTCACCATAGACAAAGATTTGGACCAATTCATGAAATCAATAGCATTCTTTCAAAGATGAGTTGTAGACAAGATCTTAAATTCATCTTTAGTTTTCTTTTATAATTTTAAAATTTTAAATTATTTTTTGGAAAGGATGATATATAATAAAACATTCAAGGTGGATTTTCTTGATCTAGGTTCTTGACTTAATTGTGTTTGATTAGATCAAAAAATTCTAATATTTCCATTCAGCAGTTAGTCCATTCCACAAAGATCTAAATACCGACGGATCTTTTTTGATTTCTTCTGTGATTCGATTTTTCAATACAAAAAAGAAATTCTCCAACGCATCTATGCCACCATCATCAAAAATTTCTTGTCCTATTTCTGCAATCCTTTTTTTCTTTTCAACAACTTTTGGTGAATCTGGGATTTGGAGACAAAAAGTCATTAAATCTATTAATTCTTCTTCTAGCATCATATCCATGATTTTGACGAAATGTTTCTAGAGTAAATAGTTTTTTGATATCTTGGTTGAAACTATTTTTTGGAAGGTTTGGAATAGAAGAATTGCTTTTATTGTAAAAAATTGTTGTTATCATATTGATTTATTCGAGGAAGTTTTTGATAGACTATGGCAACCAAGAAAAAAGCCAAAGCTACAAAAACCAAATCAAAGAAAAATTAAGAGATTTAGAGTAAACTAAATCTTAAATAATTTTTTTAGAAGGGATGAGAGTTAAAAAAATTATGGGGTAGTGACTTCTTCAAAATCCAGGCTCCGTCCAGATATCTTTGAATTTGATTTTGTTTTGAGATCAGTTAGATATCGTTGTATCATTGCCAACCCATCAACTATTTTTGGGGCATTATTTTTTACAAATTCAATTCTGTCTGAAGCAGTCTTTGGAGGGCTGCCCAAATAGTTTTTCATTGCTCTTTGACCATCATAGTCAACAAAGGCTATTCTTGCACTAAAATCAGTTCTTTCCAGAACAAGACTGTCACCGCCTACCAACGCAACATGATATGGGTGTTGAATAAAAGATTCTGAAAATTTTTGAGAGTCAGATATTTTATTTGCCAAAAAATAATCAGAATATGCATTAAAGTTAGCAAGTAAGTAAAACGTAGATTCAGGTTTTGTGGTCTTTACCCCTTCAATTTTATTTAGAACTTGATAGGTGTAATCACCCATCATATGATGAATTTTTCTGGTAATCTCAAAATATTCATCCATCTCTTTACTTTCTTGGAATCCTGCAATTGCCGCATATTGTATAGGAGTAGATGTTGCAGTGTATTCTGTTGCAAGTATTTTTTTGAATTGTTGTCTGAGTTCATACGTGTGTTGGGGGAAAATAACGTACCCTAATCTGTAACCTCCTGCCGCATGAGATTTTGACAGTCCATTTGTGACAAAGGTGCCCTCTGGGTATATTCTACCCATACTAACAAATTTGTTAATGTCATAAGTTGTTTGGGCATAAATTTCATCAGAAATAACAAGAATATCGTGTTTCCTACAAACGTCTGTAATTTCTTCCAATTCGAGTTCTGAATAAACTAGTCCCGTTGGATTGTTTGGATTGTTTAAGATAAGGATTTTTTGTCTATCATGTAATCTTAGTATAAGATGTTCAAGATCATTTGGAGAGAATTTGCCATTTGAGCGAACATGTAGCATGTGATAATTCTTTTTTAAAAATCGAATTTGTGGAAGATATCCAAGCCAAGCAGGGGTTGGTAAGATTACTGTGCCATGTAGTATCTCCAATAGATTGAAAATTAGCTCTTTTGTGCCAGGCCCAACGTATATCCGTCTAGAATCGGCATCAAATCCAAAATTGGTTTTGTTGTATCGTGAAATAGCCTCTCTGAGTTCAGGAATACCGGGAACTCCTGCATATGTTCCCTTGTGTGCATTTCGGATTAATGCATCTTGTACTGGCTTTGGGACTGGGAATGGAGACTGCCCAAAAGCAAATCCATAAAATCCAAAATCACATTCAGGATGAAGGCAATCAGAATGAAATTCTTGCAAAAACGTGTTTAATTTAAGATTCTCAGGAAGTTCAATGTCTTGTACTTGCTGATCGATTAAAAATTTTTTCATCGCTTTTTTTCCATCCTATATTGACTGATATGTGATCAGATCTGATTAATCATCTTTTCTATTAATTTTACATCTTAAATTACAACATTAAATTTGAAATTATTTTTAAAGACGGAAAGGAATGGAATACTTTGAACCAATTTAAATTATTTCGAAGGGGTATGGCTATATCTAACATTTATGACAGATTTTGTTCAAATTGAACACACGTTTCTTATAATGATTTTTGGACCTATGAAGTATTTGTGAAAGTACTCCAAATTGATGACTCTCCACAAATATGTGAAATGTATGCAGCCATGTTTACAGCAGACAGCAGCACAATCAAAAGTGTCAATGATGGAAAAACAGGTTTAGAACTGGTACTAAAAAATGATTATGATTTAATTCTCCTAGATATACGCATGCCTGAATATGGTGGAAGGGATTTTCTTCAGGATTTAAAAGAACAAAGACCATCAGAATTAAAAAAAATAGTCGTCACAAGTTTACTCCAATTTGACCAAACTGAGATTAAAGACTTGATGGAGTTTGGAATTCATTCAGTTGAGAGAAAACCTTCAAACTTTCAACAAATAGAAACATTGCAGAAAAATGTATTTAAAAATAGGTCGGATAAAATGTTGGACTCTATGAGGATACTAATAATTGATGACACATCAGAAACTACAACAATGCTCTCAAAATTTTTTAATTCTAAGGGCTTTCAAACTACAGTGACAAATGATCCATGGAAGGGATTCAAGTTTATTCAAGACGAGCAGTTCGATGTTATTCTTTTAGATATTTCCATGCCTGAATTATCCGGATTACAAATTATTGGCCTCCTAGCAACGGATGAAATTTTAAAAGATCAAAATATTTTCTTATTTTCTGCAAACTTTGGTCATGACAATCAAATTAAGGATTTGTTAAGAAGGGATGGAATTAGTGGTTGTTTGAAAAAACCGATGGACCTCAACGAAATTTTAAAAATAATTACCAAGAATTTTAATGTACAAAAAATAACCACTCCTGAAATCAACTAAACTCAGGTCACTTTTTCACGCTAAACGGAGTCCATTTTTTGTCCATTTTAGAGAGTAAATTCACGTAATATTTAACCAAAAGTCCAGACCCCGTTGGGAAATCTGACTTTGTATTCCACTAAATAAATTCTAAATTATTTTTATCCTACGAATATTTTATTTACAAAAGATTTGTTTTGTAAGTTAACATGAAAAATATTTCAAAAATTCTTCTTTTTGTTATACCTATTGTATTCATTTTGATTGTTTTTGTATCTGATTATCTTAAAGAACCAGAAAAAGAAGCATATTATAAAATTGGGTTATCTGGAATTAAAGAACAATACATGGTGGGTGAAGAACTTACATTTTCACTATTTCTTAATGGGTATGGCAGTGATTGTGGGTCTTATGAGGTACAAGTACTAAAAGATAAAGAATCCATTGAAGGTAGATCTATAGATATAGATTGCACAAAAGAAATTAGCGATGATTTTGAATTTATTAATATTGACATAACAACCTTGACATTGATTCTAACCGAATCAGGCACCTATACAGTAACAGGGGAGTTTTCAAATAGAAATGGGGAAAAGTTTCAAGATAAAAAGACTTTCACAGTGATTTGATTATTTTTTGGGTGTATTAGAATAGAAAATTATCCTGAACGCAAGTGGAAATTGCTACAGCATAAACATTCTTTTCCAATGCACTCGGATTCAACGTGGTGTCGACAAACACCACATTCACAGTGTATTACCATGAATTAATTACCTTTTTCTCAAATATAACAGATCTGTATTTTATAATTTTCAAATATCTTATTTTTGAATAAATTAGATTCAAATCATTGGGAAAAAATAAATTGATTTAGACTTGATTTTTGACAAAAATGAAATTGGTTTAGAAATAAAAAAAGAATAGATTTAATCTGACTTTACTTTGTCAATTCCTTCTTCTGTTGTTTCTTTTACTTTGTCAAATCCTTTTTTACCGAGATCGGTTCCTTTTTCGACTGCTTCTTCTAGCCCTTCTTTTCCTTTCTCGATGCCTTCTTTGACAGTGTTTTCAGCTTTTCCTTTTATTTTATCAAGAAATCCCATAATTTTACTTGTCATAACCTCATAGATAAATCGATCACCCTTTATTCTAATTAAATCACAGAGATTTATCCACTCCAGAATTAATTTTGAAGAAATCCCAGTTTTTTCAACCAGATCTTTTCGTCCTTGTGGTGTTTTTCCATGTTCTAACAAGTCATTTGAATTATGCATCCCAGCTGATTCAAGTTTTTCTGCATAGGCCGGTCCGATGCCTTCTATTTCCATAATTTTTAAGGTCGTCATTTTATTCTTAATTTTATTAAGGTAGGTCCTTTAGAAAATATTTTTTGGAGAGTATTTTTTAATAGACAGACTCACAGAATGGACAGACCATTGAATTACCAATAGCTTTTAAATGGACCTCAACTAATTGCTTTACACAGTTTGGACATGTAGTAAATCGAATCATAAAACTGTTAAAAAATTTGGGTATTTAATTTCATGTCAGTTAGATTTTTTTCACACGATTTCAAATTCAAGAGATTAGTTTAGAAAGGATTTAAATCAATTAGACGTGGGTTTTAACATATAATTTGTTAGTTTTTCTCTAAGGCCATACAGATATCCCAAGGGCTAATCACTCTTTCTTCGTAAACTACTAGTGGTTGAGACATTTCGTACATAATTTTTGATACATCCGAGAGGTTCAAATCCTCTGAAATTGTTTTTGCCGTTTCAAGAGAGACGACATTTATTGGAATTTCTAAAAAATTATTCCTTCCGAGTAGAAAATTAAACTTTTCAATTGTTTCTATGATGATTCGGTCGTTGATAAATTGATTTGTTCCCTCAAGCATTATCTTCCTAGTTTTATTTTCTAACATTAGTCTCATCACATCTCCAAAATTTGCATCATTATCAATGGTTACGATTTTCTTTTTAGGAATTTCAGATATGTGAAAATCAAAGTCGTTATTCATTCCAATTTCAAGTAACTTTCTTGCCGAAACCACAGAATAGTCATCATTTCCTACATTAATTATTGCAAAGGCCCTCCCTACATTTTTCCAAAGAGAGATTAGTTCTTTGAGGCTTGAATTAGAAGTTATCACACAAAGTCGATTATCGGTGATTTCTTCAACAAATTTCATCTCAAAAAAATCCGAAGACGGATTTTTAAATACACCTTGAATTATCTCTCTCCCCCCAATTACTCCTATGGGTTTAACATCATCGCGAACTACCACAGAATCTGTAAAGGATTCAAGGTATTGAACAAGCATTCCAGCTACTACTCGAACTTTGGCATTTTTTCTAACATTTACACAGGGAGTTGAGGTAAGTGAGTCTTCTAACAACTCACCAAGAGAACGAGTGGAAATAGATGAACTAAATTTGGACAAGTTACCGATTTGAGTGTAGGATCAATGTATTTGAGATAACATTACAAAAATCAGATCTGAAAATCATTATGACTTATTAAACAATTAGATCCCTAATATGGTAAGATGGTAGAGGTAACAAGTCATCCTCTTAAAAATAAGATTTCAGAACTACTTGTATCTGCAGACATTGAAAAAACTACCACCTATAACAGAATGCTAGATTATACTATTGAGATTTTTGAAACCCAGGGACTAGGAAATGAGTATTATGGATATCATAACATCGACCACGAATTAGAGGTTACCTACGTTGCATTACTTGCTGCAACTTGGGAGAAAAAAACACAAAAATTAAGTCTTAGCGACGTTGAATATCTTTTCACTTCTGCATTATTTCATGACTTTGATCCACAAAAATTAGTTGACCGACCACATGAAGAAAGTGTAGTCCGATTTATCTCCCTGGATAAAGAATTAAAAAAATTAATCGAAGAGGCCGAACTGGATATGGAAATCATAAAGGCATTAATTTTAAGAACATCTTATCCATGGACTGGAGAATTTAAAATAAAACCTGAAAGGCAAATGCAAGAATGTTTCAATCAGTCTGAAATCACCCAAAACAAACCTGAACAACAATCCCATTATGAGGAATTAGGGTGGTTTTTGTCGGTTGCAGACAGGATGGGAGGATATGCTGTAGGTGACTTTTCAGAAGCAATGGAAAAAGCAAAAAAGAACGCTCATTCTTTTGCCTGGCATCAATCCTCCATAGTGCGAATGTCTGTAAATTATTTTGAAACCCTTCTAAACAAAGAGGCTTCAATGTGTAGACGAGTTTTGCATGCCTTACCTCCTGAAATGCGAAAAAATTTCATGGATACCGTCCTTTCTTTTATGAATCTCCGCCAAGAAGAAATTAGAATTGAATCTAAATTTGTATATGAAAATCAAAAATTTCAAACAAGGGCAGATTCTATAGATGAAAGAAAATCTGATGAGTACATTGATTCTCTAACATCAATTTACAAAGAATTGCCACAACCCTTACAAATGCAGAAATTTGGATTTGCAAAATCCGTCCTAGATCCTAGTTCCATTGTAACAACTTTGAGATTAAGTGACGGTCGTGATACTATAGTTGGCTATGCTAAAGGAGGACCTTTGGAGAACTATGAACTTTATGCAGGAATTGAGGATGAAAATTTTGGGAAACGAAATACAATATTTCTAGAGCCCATAGCAATGAAGATGGGGTATTGGGGGCTTGGTGGAGGTACTCGACTTAGAAAGGTTTTCTCTTTGTTGGCAAATACCAAAAGATATCGTTACCTGACCAGTTTTGCCTTGCGTGATCAAATTCAGGAAAAGATGGGTTCAGAAAACGTAGAATTTGTAACAATGATTGATCCTGAACACTGGGATTATTTCAGAGTAGATCTTTTTGGTGGAATTGTTTAAACTCTCAAAAATTATGCCAAGAACATTAGTTATTAGAGGTAAATCATCTATTGCCTTGAGAGTTTCTATTTGTTTTTTGGAGGCACCAAGTTGTACGCTATTTGGTAATCAGCTAGCGTAAGAACAAATTTCCTAAATGGATATAGCTACAGTCTTGGGAACAAAAACTAGAGTTTTTTGGAATGATATTCTCACCACAGGTTATACATTTTGACATGTCAAATTAATCAATTTTTTGCTAATAAGAACATGTAAGAAATTATTGTTACATGAAAATATTTTTTGAACAAGATAAAGATCAACAATTAAATGTATATTTTTAGTGATCTAAGAAAATTAAATTCTAGAATCCATGTCTAGTTTTTTCATCAACATTAATCTTCGTTTTAATTTTGTTCCTCTGGGTTTAGTTCTCAACAAATATCCGCAACATGGACACCATAGTCCTTCCCATTTAATGTAAATTTCACATCGATTACATCTTTTTTGACCTTGTTCATAACGACCCCCCCTCCCAGGTGTTACTTGTTGCTTTGTAATTTTTACAAGCCCCGTTACATTGCATTATACCCTATTAACGATTGACTTGTAAAATAAATTTTTTATAAATACGTAAAAACTAAATTAATTGATTTTGGTTAAAATAGGATAAAATCAATCCTAAAGAATGCTCTCTAAAGATAAAAAAATAATAATTATCTCGATTATTTTGGGAGTGTTAGGATTAGCTTTTTTGATTGGATTTATTGGACAAGGAAATATACGACATGTTGAAATTTTTTGGCAAGAAAAAGTAGAACAAACAGTTTCTTTTCTGGATATAGACGGAAGGGTTCAACTTCAGGGCACATTGGGGATTAGTGGAGAGCCAAACCCTCATTTAATTAGCAGAACAAGTTTTGCATATATTCTAACTGTAATAAATAACGGCGATAAGCATCATCGACTTTACATAGAAGGATTGGAAATTCAAACAAACCTTTTAGAGCCAGGAGAACAGGATGTCATTACAATTTATCCGACAAAAGAAGGACTTTACAAGTATTATGATAAACGTGAAAGGCTAGAACATTTAGGGTTTCTTGAAATTAGAACCGTTGTTCCAAGTGATGAATTTACGGGATTTTGGCGAGATTTAATATAACATTTGGATATAGTCTATATTTATCAATAGAGTTTAAAAAAAAATAAAAAAATTAACTAATTTAAGAAAATAAAAATAAAATCTTAAATTAACAAAAACTTTTCATCTATTCTGATTTTTTGACTTTTTGTGCAGCTGGTCCTTTTTGACCTTCACCTACTTCGAAATCGACTTTATCGCCTTCATTGATGAATCCTTCAACATCTGTTTTGTGAACAAACAGATCATCACCAGATTCTCTTTCGATAAAACCAAAGCCTTTAGTGCGGTTGAACCACTTTACTGTGCCTTGTTCCATTTGATTTACTCAAAAAAGGTTCCGTATATTAAGATAAGTATAAAAATTGATCAGGCCAAAATGTCAATCTATTTTTAGAAGATTCTTGTTTTTTCAGGGCGTAGGCTCTAGAAGTCTTTTGCGATATGTCCGTTTTGTTTTAGCCAATCTACCTGTGGCAGAGTAAATCTCCAAACTATATCACCCCTCTCATCTTGTTTGAAATCCCAAGGGGCAATAATTACAATATCATTATCACGTATCCAAACTCGTCTCTTTAATTTTCCCCTTATCCTACCCCTTCTAGTCAAACCATCAGTACACTTTATCATCACATTCTCTCCCCCGAGCATTTTTAGAACCCGCCCAAAGAGTTCTCCTTCTTCAGGAATACGGATTTCTTTTAGTGCACTTTCATTTTTTACCTGACGCTTTCCCATACGATAAATTGTAATTTTAACCATATAACTTGTGGGGTTTAGATTGACTCAAAAATTTCAATTAAACCAATAAAATCAATTTTATGTATTGAAGGATAATGTAAATCATGGAATTTAGATGCATCCAAGATTGTTCGCAATGCTGTATCGAACGAGAATACTATCCAGGGAAAAAATTTGGTAAAATTGGTGTATTGATACTGCCAGAAGAAAAAGAAAAAATTATGCAATTAGCAAAAAAAATGAATTGAATGTTTTGATTTTGCCAAGGATAGGGACATCTAATGAGAAAGATTCGTGGTCGATAGAAATTTTAGCTTATCAAATGATGGGGATTGAAAAAAATGGCAATACATGCCCATTTCTAGATACAGAAACAAAGAAGAGATCTCCTCACGGAGGATTTCCTTGTAAGATATACGAGGATAGACCTCTTGCATGCAAAACATATCCTCTAATTGAATTAAATCCCATAACCCTAGATCAAAAATGTAAGTTTTGTAAAGAGCATAAAACAGCAGATGAAAATCTAAATTCTGAAATTGAATCACTTTTAAAAATTAAAACTAAAATGGATACGGACGCCACTTATGTATGGAGATACGCGACAGGAATTGGGAATGTTGAAGATAAATCCCAAATAAGAACAGGGTGGATTTTAGAAGAATAAAATTTAATCATGGATTGATAACTGCTCGTCCAATAATTTTTCGCGCCTTTAGATCTTCTAGGGCAGTGTTTGCCTCATCTAGACCATATCTTTTTGATATGACTGGTTTGATTATCCCTTTTTTCGCTAATTCGATCAATTCAACCATATCATTATAGTTACCAGTATAAGCACCCTGAATAATAATGGATTTGAGTGGAATCGTTACAAGAGATAATTCAATAGAACCTCCGAAAAGTCCAACAAGTACCAGATTACCTCTTTTCCTTAAAACTGTCAGCGCCAACTTCACAGTTTGAGGAGCATTTACGAAATCAATAACACTGTCAGGTCCTTTGCCATTACAAATAGAAATTATTTTATCTGATGGACTTCCGCCTCCAGAAGATATCGACCCAGTTACATTAGTATTTACAACATAATCTGCGCCCATTTTTTTTGCAGTATCAAATTTTTTGTCATCATTATCAATACAAATAATTTTAGCATTCGATATTGCTTTTGCTATTTGAATTGCCATCAATCCTAGTCCACCAGCCCCAATTATCAATAAATATTCAGGTGAATTTACAATAGCTTTTTTGACAGCATTATACGCAGTTAGTCCAGAACAAGCAAGTGAAGTTGCAGAGTCAAGATCAACACCATCAAGTTTTGCCAAATACTTTGAATCAGGAACTAGAGCGTAATCAGAATACCCACCGTCTTGAAAAACCCCCATAGATTTGGGAGTATCACAAAGATTTTCATTGTCTGCTATACATGCTGGGCATTCTCCACAACCTATCCATGGAAAAACTAGAACCTCATCTCCTGCAGATATTCCAGAAACGGCATTGCCAATTTCTTCGACAATTCCAGCGATCTCATGCCCAGGGGTTACAGGATATTTTACCCCCCTATCAGTTACTTTCATAAATTGGCCATCGCCTAGATCATATCCACCTTCCCACAGATGCAAATCGCTATGACAAACCCCTACAGATTTTACCTTTACTAAAACCTGATTCCCTTGAGGTTTTGGAGTTTCAGATTCAGAAACTGCAAGGGGGTCATTGGGAGCTATAATTCTGGCAGATTTCATAGGGTCATTTTTCAACTTGACAATATAAGAGTTGACTGGAAATGAGAAAAAAATAGAGCGCCTAGATATTATGGAATAAAAAGAAAAGACAACTGTGAGTGAGGAAGGAAAACCAATGAGTATTTCACAAGAGCCAGTAAGTATTCTTTTTAACCCAAGTTCAGTTGTTAAAAAAGATGTCTGGGACATAGACCTTATTGAAATTCTTAATTTATTAATTAGAATTTTAGAGAAAACGGAGAAAAAAGACCTCAGAGTTGCTGGAATGGCAGCATTATCATCTTCCTTAATTTACAGAATGAAGGTAGAGAGTATTTTTGCTTTGCAACGAGCAGCTATGGAAAAAAAACCTATCCGTCAAAGGACAGATGTTGACATTGAATTAATTGATATTCCATACAGACATGAATCCACTTACCCTGTATCCTTAGATGATCTTTTAGGTTTGCTCCAAAATCTAATTGGTTCAATTGCAAATCCTCAATCAAGAAGAAGTAGACTAGACATTGAACCAATTGAACCTCCTGATTTCCAGGAATATTTTATTTCACTTGAGAACATTATTGGAAAATATGAAGACCTAATAATTCGAAAGATTTCTAATCAAGGATTTGGAATGCTTCAAAACATTATTTCAGATTTGGATACTATTGACTCTATAAGATGCTTCTTTGCAATTTTGTTTTTGGCAAGGGATGACAAAATAGACATTGAGCAAATTGAGGATGATATCAAAATCACAATAATAAAACAAGATTCAACAAAATGATCAATTATGAAGAATGGATTTCTTAAATTACCCTTAACATTGGAGACGAGTTAATTGGTAAAAATTGAAGATGAGGATGAAGCAACTGCCCGAATTGAAGCTGCATTATATTCAGCAGGTCGACCTTTGACGATTGAAGAGTTAATTAGAGCCTCAGGCACAGAATCTCGTACCAAAACATACAATATTCTTAGTAATTTGATGAAAAAATCCAAATCAGCCTTCAAAGCCATAGAAATTGTCACACTTCCAGATGGATCCTACGTATTTCAATTAAAACCAGAATACAGCTCAACTGTAAGAAAATATGCATCAAAACCTGTTCTGCCAAAAGCAACACTAAAGACTTTATCATACATTGCATACATGCAACCCATTTCATCAAAACAATTATTGGAAACTAGAGGATCCGGAGTTTATTCTCATCTTAAAGAATTAAAACAGTTGGATTTTATCAATCACCAAAATGTTGGAAGATTGAGAATTTTCACGACCACTGACAAATTCCAAAAATATTTTGGAATACATGGTGATGTAGAGAATCTCAAACAAAAACTATTTTCAAAAATTCGTAAAACTGCACAAACAAAATCCAATCCTGAATCCCAAGTTATTCAAGAACTTGTCTAGGAAATTTTGTTTTATGGCCAAAATATTGCGTTTTGTATAAATTAGAGTAATTTCAAGATGTTCCGTGAGAAAATCAGTAGAAAACCTTGCAACAAGTAAAATCACTGGTGGAAGAAGACACCCATTAAGAATTAGAAGAAAATATGAAATAGATAGGTTTCCAAATGAACCAATTAATGGAGCACAAATTACAGTAACAAGAAATGTTCGTGGTAAAAACACAAAAACAGCTTTGAAAGCAATTGATTTTGTAAATTTATCTGCAAAAGATTCAAAAGTAAAGAAAGTAAAAATTCTCAAAGTTTTAGAAAATGCAACCAACAATGATTATAAAAGAAGAGGTATTATTACAAAAGGCGCAATATTAGAAACACCTGAAGGAAAGTGTCGAGTTGTTTCAAGGCCAGGACAATCCGGAATAGTTAACGCAATTTTAATAAAGTGATAAAATGAAAGATTACGAACACATCGTAATCTGGCTAGATTATTTTAACAAGACTTTACCACGATCTAAAGGAAGAAGAATAGAAAAAGAAAAATGTGTTTTTGATCCTTCATTAAAAGAATTATCAGAAGCTGCAAAAGCTGCGGGTTTTGAAATTTCCGAAACGGAAGAAAAAGTAAGATATCCTAGAAGACCATTTGTAAGATCTGGATACATTGTTTTGCCAAAAGGATCATCTAAGACAAGTATTTTAAAGAAAATTTCGGAAAAATTACTTTCCAAAAGGACAAAGCAAACCAAATAAGATCTAATCTAGCTTTTAGCTAAAGTATTGTTGACAGAAGTCTATGAAAAGAATACGAACATTATTTTTTTAATTGCAGGAGGTAGGCGAAATATTGCACCTTGCCGGTAGTGGCAGAGTGATCATCCAACTATCAGATGAATTGTCTGAAGGAGTGATTCTTTGTGACAAAAAAGGAACAAAGGTTGCAAAAGTAATGGAATTGATTGGTCCAGTAAAAAGACCATATGCATCAGCTATTCCATTAACCAACAACATCAAAAAATATATCGGCAAAGCTGTTTTCGCAGTTGAGTTTGCTCCTGCAAAGAAAGAAAAATTTAGGAGAAACAAAAAATGAACATACTAGAACCACAAAGCTGTCCTGAATGTAAATCATCATTAGTAGATGACATTCAGAATGGCGAAATAATCTGCTCGGGATGTGGCGTAGTAGTCGCAGATCAAATAGCAGATTCTGGTCCAGAAACCAAAAGTTCGAATCTTGAAGACAAAATGAAGCTTGCAAGAGCAACAGGACAAACATCTTATTCCCAACATGATTTGGGAATAGCTACTGAGATTTCCATAAGTACCAAAGACTTTAGTGGAAAATCAATTAACCATGAAGTTGCAAATCAAATGCACAATCTCAGAAAATGGCAACAAAGAGTTCGTGTTTCCTCACCAAGAGAAAGAAGATTATCTAATGTTTTAGCCAAAATGGGTGAAACATGCAATGGTTTGTCTCTTTCAAAAAATGTTTTGGAAACTGCCTCTATCATATACAGAAACTTGGATGGGCATATCGATGTGAAAGGAAAATCAGTAGCAAGTATTACTGCAGCTACAATTTACATGGCATGTAAACAATGTCATGTGGTAAGATCCCTTGAAGAAATTGTTCGAGAAATATGTGTACCAAATGATGTAAAATCAAAAACAAAACTTGCAGCAAAATATTACAGAAACATGGTAATGGAAATGGGACAAAAAACAGCCCCAATAGTTACGATGGACAAATACATTTCAAAGATAGCCAATATGACGCAAACCGAAGTTAGGGTAGAAAGACTAGCTTTGGAAATTGCCGAAAAAACCAAAAACAGCAGTATTACCGACGGAAAAGCACCAAATGGAATAGCAGCAGCCTATCTTTATGTTGCCTCAGTTCTACTTGGTCAAAGCATCCTACAAAGAGATGTGTCAAATATTGCAGGTGTCACAGAAGTTACTATCAGAAATAGATGTAAAGAGATTCTAACATGCTACAAGCTCAAAATTACTTTGAGACCCTCTCTGGCCAAAAATTAATTCCCCCCTCTTTTCATTTTATTAACAAATAAAAAATTCCTTAGGATCAGCTAAATTTCGTCGGTATTATATATAGAAACCAAACAAATTGCCTCATGGCAGTACTTGAAATCAAAGACCTTCATGTAAAAAGAGAAGGAAAAGAAATTCTTAAAGGAGTGAATTTGAAAACAGGTCCTGGAGAAGTCCATGCCATAATGGGGCCAAATGGTTCTGGAAAAAGTACATTGGCTTACACTTTACTTGCTCATCCCAAATACGAAGTTACCCAAGGAGACATTCTTTTGGATGGTGAAAGTATTTTGAAATTAGGCGCAGATGAACGTGCAAAAAAAGGACTGTTCCTTGGATTTCAATACCCTACAGAAGTTTCAGGTGTAGGATTTTCCCACTTTCTAAGAACAGCTTACAATTCACTTAGCAAGGCACTTCAAGGAGATGACAGAGAAGTTTTCATTACAGTTAGAGAATTTCAAAAATATCTCAAAGAAAATTTGAACAAAGTTGGTTTGAAAGAAGAATTTCTTTCAAGATATCTCAATGAAGGATTTTCCGGTGGAGAGAAAAAACGTGCAGAAGTTTTACAAATGGCAGTACTAAAACCAAAAATCTCAATTTTGGATGAACCAGATTCTGGCTTGGATATTGATGCAGTTCAATCAGTTGCAAAAGCAATTAGCGAAGTTGCAGGAAAAGATGCAACAATTATTATCATTACTCACTATGCAAGAATTTTAAAATTCTTAAACAAGCTTGATTTTGTTCATGTATTTGCAAATGGAAAAGTCTTAAAAACAGGAGATGCATCACTGGCAGATAAATTAGAGGCCGAGGGTTATGAGTGGGCTCTAGAGCAAAAAGCTTAGACATGATTTCTCATTTACCCCAACAAGTTTAAGCAGAATAATCATACATATTTTTTGTGCTATATGAAATAATAGTAAAATTTCACCAAGATCTTTTGGAAATATCAGAGAACCAAATTACTATTGGTATAAAATCAAAACCCGTAAAAGGAGAGGCAAATAAAGAAATTATTCAAAAACTTTCAAAACATTTCCAAATACCAACATCTAGTATTCAAATAAAAACAGGACATACATCTAAAAGAAAAATTATAGAAATTCTACATTAGAGAATATGGTTTTTGTTTAAATAGGGTTTCAAAATTGGTGAGAGCATGTCAGAAAATAATGATCAATATTTTTTCAATTTCTCATTTTTCAAAATCGATCCTAAATGGAGATGGATGGCAGACTTGGCAAAAGAAGAATCTGCAAAAGAAGTGGAAAATGTAATCAGAAATTCAGGGATAATGTTTAGATCATATTCAAATTTAGGATTAAGGGATGATGCTGACTTTTTATTTTGGTTTGCTGCAAAGACAGTTGATGAAATTCAAGCAGTAATTGAGAAATTATACCAAACAGTATTTGGAAAGTACATTACGCCTTCAAGGACATATCTTTCTTGCACCAGACCGTCAATCTATGTAGATGAGGGAAAAGCACAAGGTTTTCTCTCAGGTGCTGAACAAAAAAAACATGTAATAGTTTATCCATTTACAAAGACAAGAGAGTGGTATCTCTTACCAAAAGAAAAACGCCAAGAAATAATGGATGAGCATATTCAAGTAAGCAAAAAATATCCACAAATTATACTGAACACCACATACTCTTTTGGAATTCATGATGAGGACTTTATGCTAGCATTTGAGGTAGAGAATATTAGGGATTTTCAAGATCTTATTATGGATTTGAGAGAAACCCAAGTATCATCATATGTCAAAAATGACATTCCGATGATTGTATGTGTCAAGAAAGATATTATTCCTCTAATAACAAGTATGGGCTAGACTTATCAAAAAATATATTCTAAAACAAATCAAAATCTGAAAGCATTTTCTTTATAATACTGAAGTATCAATAATGCAAATCTTGGATAAACATAAATGATGAAATTTTAAATGGAAAACCAGAAAAATGAATTACAATAAACTAGGAAAAACAGATATCAAAGTATCAGAAATAGGATTTGGCGCATGGGCTATTGCGCTTGATTGGTGGGGAAAGAAGATTGAAGAAGACGAGGCCAAAAGAATGCTTAAAAAAGCATACGATTTAGGGATCAATTTCTTTGAGACAGGAGACCTATACGGTAAAGGAAAAAGTGAGAAACTAATTGGTGAAGTTTTCAAAGACATGAGAGATGAGATTGTTATTTCTACAAAATATGGTTATGATTTTAGAGGAGTTGAGCAAATAGGACATACTGAGCTTCCACAGAAATTTGATGAAGATTTTACGAGAATGGCATTAAAAAACAGTTTAGAGAGATTACAAACTGATCATCTTGACATGTATGGGTTACATAATCCTAAACTAAAAAACATCCGAGATGATTCAATATTCAATGTTCTCGATAGTTTCATTGCAGATGAATCTATCAAAACATACCAAGTTGCTCTAGGTCCTGCAATTGGTTGGACACAAGAAGGTCTTGAAGCAATGGATAGACCAAACCTTAGTGCCGTTCAAACAGTTTACAATATCTTAGAACAAACTCCAGGAAATGAACTAATGAGAAAAGCTGAGGAAAAAAATATCGGAATTCTTGTTAGAGTACCAGAAGCCTCAGGAATTCTAACGGGAAAAGTAAACGCAGACACAAAGTTTGACGAAAATGATCACAGATCAGTAAGAAAACTAGAATGGCTTAAAGCATCATTACAAAAAGTCGAACAACTCAAACCAATTGCAGAAAGAAATGGATTGAACATAACAGAATTTTCAATGAAGTTTATGATGACAAAGAAAGGATTTACATCAGTACTTCCAACAATGATCAGTGAAGAGGAAATTATTAACTATGCTGAAATGGCAAATGGGAATTATATTTCAGATTCAGATATGAAAGAAGTTGATGAGTTGTACAATACATGGCCTTCGTATGAATTAAAGGCAACACCTCAAGTAAATTAATTTGCAGATGGAAAATCCCATAGATTCACTAAAAACCCTCGAAGTTATAGAAAGAATGAAGCTTGCTAAAATTGGCAAATACGATAAATGGGGAAAAATTATTAAAAAAATCAAAAATAATCAGCCCCTAAATCCTAGAGAAATCGAATATTATACTAATCTGACAAGAATTTACAAAGATTCAGCTATCACTAGTAGAAGTAAGATATACCATACAAAACTCTCAGAGCAAGATAAAAAGCCTCCATGTAAGATATGTGGTGGAAATTCTCTATACTATTGTAACATGAATGATCAGTATTTTTGCACAATACATGTTGTGGGACATGATGAGAATGAATTCTAGGAAGCAGGGATAATTTCTTCGAAATTAAAGGAATTTTCTACGAAATATTCAACCCGTGTTTTTTTGAATTCACGGGAACTAAAGAGAATTCGATAATCATCAACCTCGATTTGATCTTGTATTGTCCTTGCCATCTCATTTGCTTCGGTATGAGTTTTGCAATGAATCATTGAAAAAACATTGTATGGCCAATCAGAATAAGTGGGTCGTTCATAACAATGACTGACTTGTGGAAAGGCACCAAGCTTTTCTCCAACTTCAGTTATCCTATCTTCGGGAACTTTCCAGACAATCATTCCGTTTGCAGTAAATCCAACTTGCCTGTGTCTTAAAATTGCTGCAAATCTTCTCATTATTCCATTGTCTTCATAGTGCTTCATTTTTTCAAATAACTCATTTTCAGTAATTCCAAGATTTTTTGCAGCCTTTACAAATGGCTCATCAATAATATCCATGTCTTTTTGTAATTCACGGATAAAGTCTTTGTCTTGTTCTGTGGGTTCAAAATTTACATTTTTAATATCTTTTTTCTCCTCAGTTGGAGCAACGTCGTGTTTCTTGTCATCTACCATGTCTAGTTTTACACCAATCTTGAATAATTGTAAAGTAGGAAGCATTCGTACCTTTTTTATTCCTTTTAATACATTGAACTTGTCAATCTCTTTTTTCAAATCAGACCCAGGGGGAACAGCCAACGTAAACCAAAGATTGAACTGATGCTCACGTTCATAATTATGACTAACGCCTGGATGACGGTTAATTTGACTTGCAACATATTCTAGTTTATCATGTTCTACCTCCATTGCCACTAGAGAACTTGTGTAGCCTAGCTTTCGTGTATCAAAAATTGCACTTAGTTGTCTTAGAACGCCTTCTTTTTTTAAATGATGTAGATGCTCCTTGACAATTTCTGGAGTAGTATTAAATTTCTTAGCGATGGTATCAAAAGGCCTTGTTACAAGTGGAAATGTCCATTGGATTTCATTGAGTAGTTCTTTATCTAATTCATCCATTAAAGTCATTAAGTCAATAATTTGTCTATTCAATTAAAAATGTAGCTAGAATTTTACACGTCAATTTTTAATACATAAATAGAAAATGGATTCTTTTTGATCGATGATAGTTAATCTAAATCTGCATAATAAAACAGTAATTGTCATTGGAGGGGGAAATGAAGCACAAAAAAGAATCAAATATCTTCTAAACCAAGAGTGCAAAATTCTAGTTCTCAGTGATTCAGTTAACTTTCAAATTAATAAATTAATAAAATCAAGAAAAATTAAATTTAAAAAACAAAAAATTCAAGATACCAAATTCATTTCAAAATTCAAACCTAACATGATCATTACAACAACCAATGACATCATTCTTAATCAAAAAATTATCAATAGTGCAAAAAAAAGCAAGATAATTGCATATAGTTCTGATAACCCCGAAGACAGTGACTTTTCAAATCCGGCAATAATTAATTTTGAAAATATAATTCAAATTGCAATTTTTACAGGTGGCCGTAGTCCAGCGATGTCAAAAAAGATTAGAATTCAATCAGAAAAAATATTCAATAAAATCATTACAAAAGAAGATATTGCTCAAATTAAGATTCAGCAGATCGCAAGAACTCTAGCTAAAAGCAATATTGATTCTCAAATAAAGCGAAAGGAATTTCTGAAAAGTATCTTTAGTGATAAAGAAATTAAACAGTTAATAAAAGACGGTAAACCCAGAAAAGCGGAAAACCGTGTCAATACTGTATTGAAGGATTGGAAATGAAAAAAAATATCATTAATGCACGTGTTACTTTTCGTAATTCTCCAATTCATATTTTAGAAAAATTTACCATCAAAAATATGGAAGGAGCATATTCACAATTTAAAGAACATTCAGGTCTAGATGAATGTGTGATAATTCAAACTTGCAATAGGATTGAATTGTTTGGAAAATCAAAAAATTTTGATATAGAAAAAATCAAAAAAACTTGGGCATCCTTGGCAGGAATAGATGAAGCAATTTTCGACGGAAATTTAGAAATTGATGAAAATAACAAAGCTTTCCATCATTTGTTAAAACTTACATCAGGATTAGATTCCATGGTTTTAGGAGAAGAACAAATCCTTGGTCAAATAAAAAATTCAATCACCTCTGCACGAAATATTAAGGCGTCGGGTCAACATCTCAATACTTTATTTGACAAGGCAATTAGAATTGGGACGAGAATAAGAAATTCTAGTGGTATTAGTCAGGGGGGAATTTCAGTAGGATCAATGGCAGTAAAATTAGCTGAAGAGAATATTGATGAATTAAAATTAAAGAAAATTTTGTTAATTGGAACAGGAGAAGTATCAACACTGGTTGCAAAATCTCTTCAAAGGAGAGGATATGATTTTGCAGTTACCAGTAGAACCATAGAAAGATCTAAAGTGTTTTGTGAAACTATGGGAGGAAATCCCGTAAAATTTGAAGGGGTATTAGATGGATTTGAAAATTATGATGTAATTTTTGTAGCAACTACTGCCCCATATTTCTTAGTAACCTTTGATAGAATTACAAATGCCGTCGAAAAGAGAACAAAGGGAATGATGATCTTAGATTTATCCAATCCAAGAACCGTAGATGAAAGAGTTGCAACCATCGGCGGAATAAAACTGATGAATTTGGATCAGATAGCAGAAATGGTAGAAAAAAACATGAAATCGCGGTTAAACAAGGTGAAAACAGTTGAAAATATAATTAATGAGGAAGTGACTGTACTAGAGGCTTCAATGAAACGACTAGACGCAGAACCATTGGTAAAAGAAGTATTCAAAAATGTTGATTCACTACGTCAAAAGGAATTAGAAAAAGCCCTCTCAATGTTGGATGAAAAAGATGAGAAAAGGATCAAAATCATCGAAGCGTTGACTAAGGCAGTTGTTGAGAGTATAGTATCAACTCCCATGAACAATATTAGAAAGGCATCAGAGCAAGGAAAACCTGACTTGTTGGAAGTTGCAAGTGAGTTGTTTGACTATAGTAAATCCGAGCAAGAATAGACTAGGGTTATATTTTACTCGAATAGAATTTTAATATGTCATTTCCTACTAAACGTCTTCGTAGATTAAGAACTTCAGCTAAAATGAGAAAGCTTGTTCAAGAAACCTCTCTTAACCCTAATGATTTGATATGCCCAATATTTGTTCAAGAGGATCTAAAATCTAGAATCAAAATAGAATCAATGTCAGAAATTGAACGATTGCCTTTGGATGATCTTAATGATGAGGTGGAAACAATCTCTGATTTGGATATTCCAGCAATTATGTTGTTTGGGATTCCAGCAAAAAAAGATGACAGAGGAACTGCTGCCTTTGATGGAAACGGAATTGTTCAAAAAGCAATTTCTCAAATCAGATCAAATTTTGGCGAAAAGATTGTAATTATGGCAGATGTTTGTTTGTGTCAATACACATCTTCGGGGCATTGTGGAATTATTCAAGGAAATAAAATTGATAATGATTCTAGTATTGAAACATTAGCAAAAATTGCAGTTAGTCAGGCAAAGGCTGGAGTTGATACGGTTTCGCCATCGGCCATGATGGATGGACAGGTAGCCTCAATAAGAAAAGCGTTGGATAATGAGGGATTTACAGATGTATCAATAATGTCACATTCTGCAAAGCATCGTTCTTCATTTTATTCACCTTTCAGAGATGCAGCTGAATGCGCACCAAAATTTGGAGATAGAAAAACATACCAGGTTCCATTTACAAATGCCAGAGAAGCAATGAGGGAAGTTAAAACAGACATCGATGAAGGTGTAGATATTGTTATGATAAAACCCGCATTATCATATTTGGATCTGATTGCAGAGACTAGAAGACAATTCAATATTCCGATTGCAGCGTATAGCGTTTCAGGAGAATATGCCCTGGTTAAAGGTGCAGCAGCACAAGGATGGATAAATGAAAAGGACATTACAGAAGAAATTCTTTATTCTATCAAAAGGGCAGGAGCAGACATGATAGTAACATACTTTGCCAAATCAGCAGCAAAATTTCTTCAAGAATCATGAGAAATGATGAAAGATACGAAATACAAAGAGCCTTTGATTTATTGCCTCACGTGGTAGGTTGTAGCTGGGCGTCCATTTGGTTTAGAATGAATGGAGTCAAAAGACCAACCAGAGAAGAGTTTCGTGAAAAAGCTGTAGAATATTTTAAAAAGATTGAGCCTGTCTTTGATTCTTATCCAAAAGAAAAAAAATTTGAGTCAATTCAACAATACATCGAGTTTAGAAAAAAAGAAGAAATTCAGAAGATTACAAATGGATTAAACCCAGAAGTAGAAAAAAGATACGACAGATACGTAGATTATGGTTGAATCATCGGAGTTCTCGTTTGAATTCTGATAGGAAGTTTTTCAAAACCTTGGTTCTTTTTTTTGCCTCAATTTTGGCAGTTTTTGTATTCATTAAGGATTCGAGTTTCAATAGTTTTTTGTAGAAATGATCCAGTGTCCAGATTTCATCATTAGGATTACGAGTTTTGCAAAAAGGATCCTCATTGTGGTAAAAAAATCTATTTTCAGAACCACCTACTGAAAAAGCTCTAGCAATTCCTATTGCGCCAATTGCATCTAGTCTATCAGCATCTTGCAGAATTTTGCCTTCAAGAGTTGGAGGAATTTTTCCTCTTGAGAAACTATGATCACGAATTGCGTCTGAAACTATTTGAATTTCTTCGGGGGAGAAATCCAGATTTTTTAGAATCTGCTTTGCTTTTTCAGCACTCTTTAGGGATGATAGTTTTGATCGCTCATCAGATTTAGGATATGAGACAACATCATGAAGAAGTACGGCACTTAGGACAAGTTTTTCATTTACTTTTTCTTTTTTACATAATTTCTGGGCATTTTTGTAGACTCTCAAGATATGGTTAAAATCATGTGCAGGTTCATTTTTCATATTTTGTTTTACTTGTTTTTGAAGTAAATCAATAACTTTCATTTAAAATCTCCAGATTTTTGGTTTTGTAAATTTTAGTTTTCTCTGAGTAATTAGAAGTGACCAATTAACAGAGGCAAAGAAGATAATGGTCAGTATTCCTAGCACATCGACTAACAAAATACCCAAAAGTCGATTTTCGAATATTTCTAAAAATGGCTGCAAAACTACATTTCCAAAATAAATCATAATAATAAATGATAAAACTCGACCAAACCAAAATCCTATGTAAATTCCTACACTTTTTGCCTTCATCAATCCATATGTAATAAAGAGCATATTGCTGGGAAGAGGAGTTGCCCCAAAAAGAAATGAAGCAATCAAGTACCCAAATTTTTTTCTGTTAAGATAGTTCCCAATAATATCAAGATTAGATTTTTGCTCTTCACCTACAAATTTCCTAAATAGTCCACTGATTTTTTTTAGGAAATATCTTCCAATTGTAGATCCTGTTGCGCCTATTATGGAAAGTAAAAAAATATTCAAATTAGGATCAAGGAGATAAAACGAAGTCAAAACTATCCAGCTAGGAGGCATAAGAATTGGAGATGAATTTACACCAATCAGCACCAAAAAGATTCCAAAGTAACCTAATTCACCGAAAATTTCAAAAATATCTGTCATTTTACTCTCTATTATTTTGATTATTTTTATTTCTAAACCCTTGGTTTTACTTTCAGTCACGGAAAAATTAACGAAAGATAACGAATTATCAAGAAATTACACTAATTTCAAAACTTGATCAATATTTTGTACAATTTTGGAATGATCATTCAATATCCTTATAAAGAAATTATGTATTATTAACAACGTGTCCATAGTTGCTTGGAAATGTTTTAGATGTAATCTATCTTTTAAAGATGAAGCAGTAGCAAAATTGCACAAGCAAATTTCTAATCACTCAGTGTCCAAAGTCAAAGTAATTGCAGCATAATTTTAAAAACTCGTAAAATTCGGTAATTTTTGTAAAATTTGAGTGCAGGAGGTGGGATTCGAACCCACGAACTCCTAAGAGAAAGGATTTCCTATTAATAGATCTTGAGTCCTTCTCGGTTGACCGGGCTTCGATACCCCTGCATTGAAATTCAGCATTGACCAATATTTTTCAATTTCTATTAGCAATTTTGAAAGACATAAGAGATTTTGCACTCTACTTTTTGGCATAATCTTTTGATCGCTTATAAGTTCCTAAAATTTAATCGATAAATTTGAAAAATGACACTTTCTGTCATACATGTTGCTTATACCACCCCTCATTAAGAAATAATTTCAGGAATTTTTGAAATTTTAGGCATGAAGTGAATAACAAATGGAATTTTTTGGATAATAGAAATTTATGTCGATCGAAACTTTACGGTTAGTTTTTAGCGAATAAAAAATATTTTCAAAGCTTTTAATTGTGTGAATTAGGATCAAAATAACATGGAAGAATCCCAACCAATTTCAGAAGTAAAAAACATGCGAAGTGGAATTAACACAAAGGGTGTCGTTAAAAGTATGGGCGACCCAAGAACTGTCAACCTCAAAAGTGGAGGAACCATAGATGTATGTGATGCAGTACTTTCAGACGGAGAAACCGAAAATGATGAAGTTAAGCTTACTCTATGGGGAGATGACATCAAGGCAGTAAGTGTAGGAAACACCATTGTCATTACAAATGGATATACAAATTCGTTTAAAGATGAAGTTTCCTTAACCAAAGGAAAATTCGGAAAGATGGAAATTAATCCATAGCAAACAATATTTTTTAATTTATTTTTTGTGAATACAATTCAACTTTACCCTAGAATTTTTTAAATTCCCAATTATGTTAAATGTAATATTAAATTGAAGTTAAAAATTAAACAATATAAAATTTAATCATTAGAAATATTTTCTAATTCATTCACATACTCTTGAACTAGTTTTTGGCTAATCTTGATTAAGTGATTCGCCTCATCATCATTTAGATGATTACGACCATCATCGATTGCATTTTGTATAACATTACTTATTTCACGTGTAATAGTTTTATTTTCTATATTCAATCCTCTCTATCGCCAAATAGTTTGCAGCAAAACTATACTTAAAGCGGATCCTTTGTAACATATTTCCTTAACAAGTTAAAAATTCTGAGGAATCAAACATAATCAACTACCAAGAGTTTATGAGATGGGCGTGATTTCTCATAAAAATAAGATCAATTAAAAAGAATTTAAAAGAATGTGTGCGCCTTTGAACAATTAATCTCTCATAATCTACCCACAAGTAACCAAAAAGCTTGAGCAATCAGAAAAAAATAACTATCTATAAAAAATTCCAGGAGGAGTTTAGTATTGATGAGTCTGCAATCATAAACGCTGAAAACCTACATCTTGAACTATTGGGGAAAACTCCTTTCAAGTATGAATCATTTTACTTAATTGCAGCAGTATGCCTTTATGCCATTTCACATTCAATTCCAAAAAAAATTACTCTAGAAGATATTGAAAAAGTGTCACATATAAAAAAAGAAGAAATTGAGAAATGCTACAAATTGGTACTTGAGATAGAATAGACTAAAAATACCAATAAAGAGAAATAATTTTTCGTGAAATCAATTTGTTACTCATAATCAATACTTTACGATTAGAGAATTAACCGAAGATTTTTAATTTTATTTTTTAGATTTTGATTTTTTTGCTGCTGCTTTTCTCTTTGGTGCTGCTTTTCTCTTTGGTGCTGCTTTTCTCTTTGGTGCTGCTTTTCTCTTTGGTGCTGCTTTTCTCTTTGGTGCTGCTTTTCT
>DATKZR010000002.1:0-2160 GCA_035527875.1 Nitrosopumilaceae archaeon
TAAAATTAAACTCGAATAATTCCTTGACTAACTAGATATTCAATCCCATATGCAAACTCTAAATTAGAAATGGCTCCTGCTGACCACCAGCACGCATTATTTTTTACCCATTGTGGAATTTCTTGAGTGCCACCCAAACTCTCCGAAGTGGAGGGAACAATAATTATCCCACTATCAATTAGATATTGAATTCCTTCCACAAAAGATGCATCTCCTATTTTATCTTCACACCAGAATCCTGCGACATTTTTCACCCAATCTGGAATAGAAGTTTGTGGTGGATACACTCTAACTGTAAAGGACATCGGGTTTGCAAAATTTCCTGCAGAGTCTTTTACAGTACATTTTACTAGTGTTTCTCCCATTCCAAAGAGAAAGCCAGACTCTGGCTTACATGCTGGTCTTATTTTCTCATCTACATCGTCTGCTGCAGAAACATCAAAGTTAACCATCACTCGTCCATCACTAGTTTCTGCAAAAACATCAATGTCAGGCAGCTGCAAAATTCTAGGGGCTCTGTCACCGCCTTCAACATCAGGTGCCCCTTGAACTAAAAACATGGGAATCTCAGCGTCAGCAAAGCCAAAAACTAGCTCAATTGTATAGCCTCCGCTTGACTCAAATTGCATATCTCTTGCCGCAAAATCAAAACCAAAAGCCCCATGTTCGTTAGGATTTGCTTGGCCCATCTTTGCCAATTTTCCCGTAGGATCCAAAACACGGAATTCTAAAGGAATATCAGAGTAAACATTGTGATCATAATTTCTTATCTTTCCACTAACGCCCACACTTTCTCCATAATCATAGAAACTTTTGCTAGTATGAGCATCTATGCTTAGAAGGGGGTTTTCCCTTGGAAGGCCAAATTCGACTGCCTTGTACCCTACAGTCAAATCAATATCCTCCATCACTTCGTGGTTTTCTGAAATTACTTGAAAACTATTCTCTAAAAGAAACCCAGAACTATTTTCAAAATAATATGTTTTGTAGTTTTCATACTTTCCTGAAACAATTGAGCTGATAGTTTCTGTGTAAAATTTGGTTACTGCGACTTTTTTGTCTCCATACATTCTTTGCTCAAAACCTGATACAGTTGGAGGGTCAAGTGTGCCATCTTTAAGGGCATAGCCCTCTTGTACATTAATAGGAGCATAATAACCATAATTTGCGCCATCAGTGCCAATCATGATTTCCTCTCCACTGCAAGCCAAGCTCTTCTCCAAGATTGGATTGTCATCCTCAAAATCCACAACTTTAACTTTAATCCATTCAATCTCATAAATCGAGCAATCAGTTGGAGGAATACTAAGAGATGTTTTGATATTTTCAACTAGTAAATCCTCAATTGGTGTTACGTCAGATTCTATGGTAAATTCGTATTTTACCCAGTCTCCTTCTTGCAGACCCATTTGTTGTGCATAAGCTTCAGGCAAAAATACCAGTAACAACATCAACCCAAGGAATAATCCAAGTGTTTTCACATTTGTTCTTGTATAGTTCTCCTTTTTATTTTTTTGAATAAATATCCTTTCCCAAAAAATAATTTCAAATTAATTCAAATTTGAAAAAAACAAAAATAAGAAAATAACGGAGATTTATCAAGTATTAACCACGTTATTTGGCGATATTAAATTTCATTTTGATACCGAAATATGCACAAAAATCTAAGTTTTTATAAAATAAACTAATGTTTAGTTATATTGGTATCCAAAGAAATTGAACAATTAGCAGCCGAGATTTTCAAAGCTGATCGAAAGATCATTCATCAGGGTTTAATAGATTTGGAGGGAAACGTTTTGCTTGATCAATCTTCAGCTGCACTTGAACCAACAGAGCCTGATCCTGATAGAATTAAGTTTTACAATCAGCTTGGTCTAAGACGAAGTAGCCGAGAAGACTTTGATGATGTCTACGGAAAAACAGATTATGTTCATATTATTAGAGAAAATATGCAGCAAATGATTCTATACTTGCCAATGGTAACAATTTATCTTACTTTGGAGAAATCAATTACCCCCGAGGAAGTAAAAACCACTGCTCAAAAATTAAAATTTATAGATAGCGAATTTATCAAAAACGCAATTAAATCTTAAATATTTTCAACTTTGCCCAAACTGAGACATTACGAGAAATTTGGTTAATTAATAATTCTAATCCTTC
>DATKZR010000003.1:0-3582 GCA_035527875.1 Nitrosopumilaceae archaeon
TATGGAAATATCAATTGAGCCATGGAAAAAGCTAATAATTCATGAGATAATTGAGTATGATTTTGCTGACTGGGTAAAACAAATAGCATTTAGCACAAAGTCATCTGGTGGAGGTATACCTACAATGCAATGGACCAATGGGATTGTCTTTTCTCCTTCAAATTTCCCAACTACAAATGCAACCATAGATGAACAATTAAAGGGAATACTTCATTGGTCATCAGTTTCTTTTGCAATAAAGGAGAAATTTGAACATCAAATTGTAAGTGAAAACGCTACAATCAATCTTGTTAATGTTAGTGTAAATGAAATTTTCAAAGAACTAGCCCAAAATCTAAAGGGTCGATCAAAATATGCAAAAAATAATTCCGAAAAAATAGACTGATTATTTAAGGAAAAATAAGATTAAGAATTAATTATTTTGGATTTAATTTATCTAGGCCAAAAATTGGGTGCTCATTCTTTATTTTAATAATAGAAAGATAAGAAAACCCATGTTCAATACTATCAGAAAGTTCTGGATCTTTTCCCTCACTTCCTTGATATTTAATAAATGGTTTCAAAGGTTCTGAATCTAACTCGACATAGTTGAATTGATAGAAAACATCATCCATTGCTAAAGACGTTGGATATCCAATTAACCATGTATTATTATGTGGAATTGCATATACTGCAAGATTTGCTTCATCTGGAAATTCTGGATCATATGTTAATCTTGCCAGGCTGCCCAAATCTTTTACTTTTATTGGATGAAATTTATCGGATATTTTTTCAGTTTCAGTTGGAAGTGCTGAAATTTTAGACTCGAGATGAATTATTGGAGCATATGTTGAAATTTTTTTAGTAGATTCAACAACATCACAAAATTCTTTTCCGCCAGTTGCTTTATACGAAATGTAACGGCCAAATTTTGTCATTGGAGTATAAAATAACACTAGTGTATTTGCCAGAGTTAAACTACTAGAAAGAACACGAGTTCCATTGAATTCATGAGAATAAACTCGAAGAGGGTATTCTCTAAAGGCACAAACAAATCTGGCTAAATCATTAAAGGTAGATAATTCAACAAAACACTGACTTTGTATTTCTAAACACCTAGATTGTAATATCTTACATGGAGTTATTAATTCTAGGGGTTGGTATAATGAAAAGAAAGTTTTCTTTTATTCTTATTTTTGAGGCCACATTGAAACCCAAGTTTCAGCAAATTTTTTCATCATCTCACCATATGCTTCCATTTGTTCCATTCCAGGTCCTACGAGACTTTTTTGCCAGTTTTCGGCAAATTTTGTGTATGCATCTGTTCCTGTACCATTCATAGCATTTTGCCAAGCATCACCAAATTCTTTGAAAGATTTCATTCCTGTATCAGTTAATGCTTTTTGCCAGTTTTCTCCAAATAATTTCATAGTGTCTACACTAGATTCTTTGGTTGCTTTTTCCCATACTTCACTAAATTTTGCCTGCATGTCACTATTTGCATGTTGAACTTGTTCAAAAAGGGTTTTCCAATTTTCGAGAGATTTTGTATATTCTTGCCAAAGTGAGTCCCATTCATTTGGTTTTGCTTCTTGGGACATTAATTACTAGAAAACACTCACACTCTTAAACTGATCCATAAAGTCTAAGATGATTTTTTACGACGCATTAGTCTTTCTTCCATTCGAATTTTTCCCTCCTCAAATTTCTTCCTGTCTTCATCAGTTTTCAGAGCTAAACGAGGAACATGAGTTGGTTTGCCTTTTTTATCCAACCCAACAAAGGTAACAAAGGCAGTTCCAGTAATAGTTCTAATTCCAGTAATAATATCTTCTGCTTCAGCCTTTACTTCAATTTCCATTGAAGAATTGTGTACATAATTTATTCTTGCATGTAATTTTAATACATTTCCAACAAAAACAGGTTTGATAAAATTTACGCTATCCATACTAACAGTTACTGCATTTAATTGAGAATGCCTCTGCGCAACAATGCCTGCCACCATATCGATGTGTTTTAGAATTTCTCCTCCAAAAACATTTCCGGCCGGATTTGCATCAGAAGGAAACATTCGTATAATTACTTCAGCTTGAGATTCCGCAGGACTTTTCTCAAAGGGAGGATTTTCTGATGGCATTTTAAATTCTCTTTAAAAGTTCTTTTTTCTTTTCCTGGAACTCTTTTTCTGTAATGATATTCTTTTTGTTTAATTCTCCTAGTTTTTCTAAAATCATTAAATTTTTCTCCGATGAAATAAATTTGGTTTTGCTAATTGATTTTGTTAATTTTTTACCTTTAGTTTTCAATTTTTTCTTAACTATTGCACCACGGCTTTTTGCAAGAGAACTCAATTTTATGGTTTTTTCTTTAGCAAATTCTGCGTTGTTCTTCAATTTTTGAACTACTGCCTTATCTTTGGTTTTAAAACGACTTTGATATTCCTTTAGGACTAGTACGGGAAAGGGAGTCCATTCCACATCATCATAAAATTGAATCAGCTGATCATTTGGAATTTCTTTAAGATAATCTTTAAAATATCTCTCTGATTTTTTTTGCAAGTATCTTTTCTAAATTTAATCTAATTTAATTAGTTTCGGTATAATTTACTATCTGAAATAATTTTCCAGTTTAATTTTATCAATTCTTGGAATTTTAGCCATCTCAAATCCCTCCGGTCGCTTTGATAATGATTTGGTCGCATCAAGTCCCATTTTAGCTGTTTGTAAATTTTTTTGGTCACTTGATGGATCAAGGCTAGAACCACGTACTTTGGTTAAAATAATCAAATCTTTGTCAGCCTGAAATCGTGTAGCCATGGCATATTCAACAGCTTCAGCATTATTAGGATCAATATCCTCATCCACAACTGTAACCTGTTTAAGGGAACGATGTGATTGGAATGTTTTTTTAATTATTTTTTTTGCATCTGATTCACTTTTCTTTTTTATCTGTACTACTGCATGTAACCAATTGCATCCACCATTGGTCATAGAAACTTGCTTAGTTTGAGGAAAAGCTTTCTTTAGTTCTCCATTAAGTTTGGATTCAATAGGCATTCCCATTAGTAGTCTATGTTCAGAAAAGCCAGACAAGACATCATGATAGATAGGATTATTTCTAAAGTAAAGATTTTCCAATTCAAAAATGGGTTGTTTACGTTTATGATCGTAAGTTTGAAGCATTTCTACCATCCATTCTAGATGTGTTTTATCTTGTAGAATTTTTCCTTCCATAACAATTTCAGTTCCTGATGGAACCTTTAATCCTGTAAAAGGTAATTTGCTCAAAGTTAATTTTCCCTCTAAAAGAGAATTTGCAATATTAATTTCATCTTCTCCCCATTCAGCCTGATATGCACCCGCAATCGATACTGCAGGGTGGACACCAATAGTAATAGCAATTTTGAGATCTTCTCCATGTTCTTTTGCGTCCATAAAACACCGATGAAGATGTCTTCCTTCAACCATCCTAATTGAAAAATGATTGTTATCAATTGGCATCATCCTATGAAAGGAAGAATTTTGTTTTCCTGTTTGGGGATTTTTGACATAAATTATTGAAGAAGTGATGAAGGGGCCTGATTCTTTCTCAAAGTGGGTTACA
>DATKZR010000004.1:0-3018 GCA_035527875.1 Nitrosopumilaceae archaeon
CATCTACCAGGAGGTTTTTTAGAATTTTTTCATCAATTTTATCCATATTTACTAAAGTACCTTATAGTAAAAATGAATTTAAATTTTCACATTTTTTTTAAATACTTGTTTATTTTTGGACAGGATTTACGAGTATTTTGAGCACACCATTCTTTTAGGTTTAAAACAAATGGATTCTAAAAAAGAACATGGTTGAGATTTCAGAACTTCTAAGCAAGGGAAAGAATTACCTTGAAAACGGACAATACTCTGAGGCCCTTGGATGTTTTGAGCAAGCACTTTTTTTGAATCAAAATGATTCGGATTTATGGAATTTCAAGGCAATCTCTTTGAGAAGCATGGGCCGATACGAAGAAGCAATTGAATGTTTTAACAAGTCATTAGAAATTGATCCTCGAGATAGACACTCTTCATGATTTAATGCACATTGAGTTTTACTTTTAGTATTTTTCTATCACGATTCACGGGGATCTTTGAGTAGAGTTTTCTATTCAGGCGTTTTAAATCTGTTTAAATATGGTTTACTCGACAGAGTTTTTGTGACCTTCACTACACCAATAATTGAAATAGTAAATGTGGTTGCATCTGCCACCATAGATCAAAAATTAGATCTAGTTAAGATTCAAGAAAAATTTCCCGACGTAGAGTATAATCCTGATCAATTCCCAGGAGCTGTGTTTCGAATAAAGTCCCCCAAAACTGCAACACTGCTATTTAGAACAGGAAAGATGGTATGCACTGGTTCCAAGTCCGAAGAGATGGCAAGAAAAGCAGTAAAGACCGTAGTTGAAAAACTACGAAAGGGCAAAATCAGTATCAAAAAAGATGCCGTAGTAACAGTACAGAATATTGTATCATCAATAAATTTAGGTGGCAAAGTCCACTTGGAAAAGGCTGCTAGAACTGTACCTAGAAGCATGTATGAACCTGAACAATTCCCTGGATTGATTCATAGAATGGTTGATCCTAAAACTGTGATTTTAATATTTTCTTCAGGTAAACTAGTTTGTACTGGTGCCAAAACAGAAAAGGATGTTTATCGGTCGGTAAATAATCTTCATAATCTTCTTGAGGAGAAAGGCTTGATGCTATATGACTAGTATCAACAGAAAGTAAAATAGACTCTTATTTTTCAAATTTGGTTTGCTATATCAAGATTCTGTATGACGAAAGTGAGTGAAATACAAATTAACCCGTATAGTAATTTTTGATAAAAATAAAAAAAAAGAGATTTAATCTCTGTTGTTTCGTGATTTTACCAAGTAAATTCCTGCGCCTGCAATACCTGCAACTGCTGGAATCATCCATATTGCACTTGATGCTAATCCACCGATTACTAGTGCTGATGTATCAAGTGACAAGAGTTCTCCTGCTACTAATTTACATTCAGCCTCATCGGCAATTTTCTGGGCAATTGCTGGTACAAAGTCTTCAAAGGTTGCTGCGCCTATAACGAATGCACCTGATCCTGCTTTAATGTGATCCTCGTAGAAATCTTCCACATTATTTGAGGTTCCAATGGTGAGTCCATTTATTGCGTCAACTCCTGAATCGAGAGCAAGTGTTACTGCATTATCCGTGCTGTCAGTATTGGCACTTGTTGGATCATTTTGTTGTCCATCTCCTGAAACATCAATTACTTGACGAAGACCATCAAATCCATTAGTAGCAAATTGATCTACTGGATTAAACATTGCATCTATTGCGTCTCCTGGTGCTGTACTAGGGTTGTCTCCGAAATCTGGACGATCTGCTGCTGCAATTAGATCTGCAAATGCTGCTGCATCCTCTGCATTACATACTAGTGTCCACTCTGCTGCTGTTTCTTGTTGATCAGTTCCAGCCCAGTAAACTAGTTTTACTGCAATACATTGTCCATCACATGCTTCCAACTTTTGGATTACATTAGAATCTCTGAAAGCTGCTTCGTAACCATCCCTTTGTAAGTTGAACTCACCAGTGTTAACACTTCCTGAAACGTCTTGTAACATTAGTAATTCTAAAGCTACAGGTGTATCAACTTGTGCTCCAACAAATGGTGCAACATGGCTTATTACTCCGGTTTTAACTTCGTCATCTGAAGCTACATCAACTGCAAGACCTGGTATAGACTGTGCAAATGCTCCAGTTGGAGCAAAGCTACCAAAAAGTATTGCTGTCAACGCAAAAACAGAAAGAAGTTTTGCGGTGTTTGATTTTTGTGTCAATGCGTAGTAAACTTATTTAGAGTTTAAAATGATTAGGGATCTTGTCTTACAGATTGTATTACGGTGGTGTAAATCTAGATTACACATTCCATTTTTGAGAATAAAAAAAAATTAATTGTAATTTTATTAAAGCTACAAAATTTTTTATCAAAGCAACCTTTTTTTATTTCAGATAAATTATTTATGAAAATTAAAAACTTTTACGTTGTGGCTTCAATCAACACATCATCAATTTCTACCTCTTCTAACCAAAATGATTCATGTGTTACAAATCTTAGATTAAATCCTGTCCCAAGATAGCCAGTCAGATCAAATGTCTCTTGATGCCATGTATTATCATCTCCTGCCCCATTAGTCCATGAGAATAGTGTATTCCATTGTGTACCATCATACGCCTCTACTTTGAGGTACTCTCCTGCATCCATATCATTATCAACAAATCTCCAAAATGACAAAGTAGCACTAGTATGTGCAGATAGGTCAATTGGCGTTGCTAAGGTAATGAAACACTGAGTGTCACAATTATCTGCATGAAATACCAAATTATTTGCAGGATGCCCTGGTGTAGCTACCTCGGCTTCTGGCTCTATTTTCCAATCTGTTTCTCCTGATTCAATCCATTTGCTTTGACCTTATTCAAAGTCATCAAAGAAAAGTTGTCCTGCAGAACCAGTGACAGTAATTGTTACAGTTACAGTATTGCCATTATTTGCACCATCAAATGCGTGATAGGTAAAAGAGTCATCTCCTGTAAATGTAGCAATTGGAGTGTATGAAAAACTACCATTAGAGTTTAGCACAAGTGTGCCGT
>DATKZR010000005.1:0-19758 GCA_035527875.1 Nitrosopumilaceae archaeon
CTCCCGCAATTTTTCTATTGAAAAAATTTCAGCGGGCCCTCGAGGGGAATCGAACTCCTGTCCGAGGATCCACAATCCTCTATACTAACCACTGTACTACGAGGGCCACGAAAATCCAAAATTCTTCATCTAGTAATAATCTTTGATTTTAATCAGGATGAGAATCAGCACGTATATTTATTATCAACTAGATTAATTTCTAGATATGAGATTTTGGTGGGTAGCCATGGCAATTGCAATCGGACTTACCTATGCTGGAGCAACTTATCTTATGCCCTGGCATTAGTTTGATTTCCTAGATAGGTTCTAGTCCATATCAGCGATCGCTTTAAATTTGTTGTATAAGGCAGTTGTTCAACTTGAAGAAAAGCTTCATCACTAATCGATTACGTTCGGTGAAAAAACCCATAGAGGATTCTATTCAAAGAAAAATAGAAACCATTGAAGGAAAGAGATTTTCATGGATCGATTTGCAAAACCCCGATAGAACGGACGTAGAAGAAATTGCCAAAAAATATCAATTCAATACTTTAAACATTGAGGATTGTATGACAAAATTTGAACTTCCAAAACTAGATAGTTATAATGATCATTTTTTCGTAATTTTTCACTTTCCACCAATTTCACCCAAAGTCGGAATTACAAAAAATAGTCAGCTTTCAATATTTTTAGGAAAAGATTTTCTCGTGACAGTGCATCAAGGTGATCTAAAGCCATTAGTAGATTTGGTAGATGTATGCAAAACAGATTCTGACCAACATAGAAGAGAAAGACTTCTTGGAAAGTCCCCAGGATTATTGCTTCATGAAATAATTGATTTGCTAGTAGATGATCTTTTACATACATCTAGACGAATTATTGCCAATTTGGATGATATGGAAGATGGGGTTTTTGATGAAACAAAATCGGTGGCAAGAAACATTGCACTACTCAGAAGAGAAATTAACAAGCTCAGAAGGATAGCAAATCCATTAAAACGATTCGTCCTTGAAATGGCAAACAATGTTAAGCGATTTTCAGATGAAGGAGAAGATCTTGGATTATTCTTTGATGATGTAATTGATCACATTGACAAGATAATTGAAACCTTGGAAGAATCAAGAGAAACAATGGAAATTTACAAGGACACAGACTTTGTTTTAAGTACTGAAAAAACTAACAAAGTTCTTGCAGTGTTGACAATAATTTTTACATTGGCAATTCCTTCAACTGTGATTGGTACATTTTATGGAATGAATGTCAATTTGCCTGTAGTTGATAATGACTGGATGATTTTAGGTTCTTACACTTCTTTTATAATCATAATTTTAGCCTCTGCCATCCCTGTTGTGTTGATGTTTTCTTATTTTAGAAAACTAGGGTGGATTAATAATTGAAAATGAGCTTAATTAAATATTAGATGCTTGGAAAGAAAATATGGGAAAAATTAAAGTTAGAACTGGTAGAGGCACTGGAACCATTGAAGTAGATGATACAGGGAAAAAATGGTCCGGTGATGAGTATAAAAAACTTCAAGCAGAAAAGAAGAAAAAATCAGCAAATAGAATGGTCCACACAGGAAGGGGAACAGGTTCCAAGAAATTAGGCGACATACCTGAACCAAAAGAAAGACCCTCCACAGAAGGTATGACTAGGATTACAGGAAGAGGAACAGGTTCCAGAAAAAGTAAGAATAAGGGATCTTAATAATTCAATATCCTTTTTTGTTTATAAAAAATCCCTTTTGATTAAAAATTATTCAAAATAGATTTTACTCGCTAAACTTTGATATCAGGATTTTCTGATTTGAATTTTTCCCAGTCTGATAGGAAATTTTTAAGGCCTATATCTGTCAGAGGGTGTTTTAGCATTTTATCTAAAACTTCAGGTGGCAAAGTTACAACATCTGCTCCAATCTTTGCTGCTTCAATTACATGTAAAGGATGTCTGATGCTCGCAACCAAAATTTGAGTTTTAAAATTATAATTTGAAAAAATGGTTTTAATTTCTTTTATCAACTGCATTCCATCCTGTCCAATATCATCTAACCTACCAATAAAAGGACTAACATATTTTGCTCCAGCTTTTGCAGCCAGTATTGCTTGATTTGATGAAAAAATTAAGGTTACGTTTACTGGAATGTTTTCTGCAGTAAGACTTTTACAAGCTTTTAATCCATCTTGAGTCATTGGAACTTTAACTACAACATTATCACCATAGTTGCGTAAGCTTCTACCTTCTTCCATCATTCCAGAATATTCAGTACTTAAAACTTCCAAACTTACATCGCCATTGATAATTTTTGTAATTTCTGCCATCGCATCTTTTGGATTACCTCTTTCCTTTGACATTAAAGATGGATTAGTTGTAATACCATCTAACAACCCCATATCATTAAATTTTCGAATGGATTCTAAATTTGCAGTATCCAGAAATATTTTCATTGTTTTTTACTCCTTAGCTCCTTGACTTGTTTTACCATATTAAAAGATGTTATTCCGTGTTTTTCTAAAAGTAGTGGAACCTCGTTATCACGTGCAGATTCTCCAAACATGTCTTGGACTCCTATTCGTTTTATTGGTACTGGATATCTCTCGGACACAGTTTCTGCAACAGCTGATCCCATACCCCCCAAAATATTGTGCTCCTCAGAGGTTACAATGCCACCAGTTTCTCGAGCAGCCTTTTCTAAAAGATTTTCATCAATTGGTTTTATGGAAAACAAATCTAGTACTCTACAAGAAATTCCTTCTTGCTGTAATGTTTCAGCAGCTTCAAGTGCCATTCGTACTGTAATACCGCATGCAGCAATAGTACAATCATTACCATCTCGAAGGGTAATGCCTTTACCTATTTGAAATTCTTGAGATTCAGAATGAACTATAGGTGTTTTTGACCTAGTCATTCTCATATAAAATGGCCCATACTCTTTTGCCATTAATTTAACAAGTTTTGAGACAGCGATAGTATCGGCCGGTATGAATACACGAAAATTTGGAATGGCCCTCATAATCGCAATATCCTCAATTTGCTGATGAGAGCCACCATCAGGACCAACAGACAATCCTCCATGAGATACTACTAATTTTACATTAAGACCCTTTTTTCCGGAGGGAGAAGGATATGCTATTCCGTTTCTTATTTGGTCAACTGCTCTTCCTGGCAAAAATATTGCATATGTGCTTGCAAAAGATACTTTTCCAGAACCTGCTAACCCTGCAGATACTGAAACTAAATTTCCTTCTGCTATCCCAACGTTAAAGAATCTATTTGGAAATTCTTTTCCAAATGCAGAAATTTTAAGAGAATCAGTAGTGTCAGCTCCCAAGACAACCACGTTTGGATTTTCTTTACCAATTTCAATTAGGGTTTTTGCATACTCGGTTCTCATGTCACCCATAAGTGGAGGATTCAAAGAAAACCTTCCTCCTTTGCTATTTTTGTGATTTGATCTTTCTTTTCACCAACAATATGCAAACCAATCCATTTTTTGACAAGTTCCGATCCTCCCAATTGATATGCCTTTTCAATCAGAATCTTTCTTCTTGTTCGTAGTACTTGATTTCTAAAGTCTCTAATTGTTTCTCGTACATCAGTTTGTCCAATAATTGCATTACCTCCAACAAATGCTCTTGCACCATCTTCAAAACAAGACCCTATATTCTCTAGATTTACCCCACCATCAGCCTCTACATATCCGGTAAATTTATGCTCATTTAAAATAGAATTTAATTTTTTCATTTTTTCATGTGTTTCTGGAATGAATTTTTGACCAGATTTCCCAGGGACAACAGACATTACAATTAACTGGTCAATTGTAGGTAGGAATTTGTAAGACCATTCGGGAAGATCAGTTTCTGGATTTACGGCCAACCCCACGCTAACTTGATTTTGTTTTAAAAAATCATGAATTTCCCCAAAACTTGAATCATCACAAACTTCAGAATGTACTGTAATAATGTCACTACCTACTTCAACATAGTCTCTCACATGTTTTACTGGTTCGGAAATCATTAGATGAGAATCAAAAGGAATTATAGTTAAAGGTCTTAATTCTTTAATTTTAGTATGGTCAAAAGTTTTTGTTGGAACAAAATGGCCATCCATAACATCAAGATGTATAAAATCAGCTCTTCCGCTAACACATCGTTTTATTTCATTTTCTAAATTTGTCATGTCGCCGGCAATTATGGATGGTGCAATCACAAATTGTGAATCAAGTTCTAAATTTATCAAGGGGACTATATCAGAATCAGGAGCTTTCCCATGCCATTGTGGATTATCTTCCATATGTTCAACTGATTTTCCTTTAACGGTCCTACAAATAATAATTGTAGGAACGCCCTTGGTGGCTTTTGCTTTTGTGATGGCTGAATCAATTTGTTCAATTCTATGACCGTCAATTTCAATTACATTCCAACCAAAAGACCTCCATTTGTCACCAGTTTTCCATCTTGATGCATCTTTCCACATTTCTGAAATGTTGTTACCCCTTAATTCTTCGTCTAGTGGCATTACTTTTTCTGTGTATGAATCTTGTTGGATAAAATTTCTGTCTAAAAATGCCGTTAAATTATCTAATTTGTATTTTGAGGCAGTCATTGCAGCTTCCCAAATTTGTCCCTCGTTAGATTCCCCATCACCAATTATTGTGTATACATGATGATCTTTGTTGTCAATCTTGGCAGCAAGAGCGATTCCAATAGAATATGATAAACCAGTTCCTAAGGACCCTCCACAAAATTCTACTCCAGGACATTTTAAATCAGGATGACCTTGAAGTTTGCTCCCAAACGCTCTTAGAGTTTCCATTTCCGATTCAGGAAAATAACCAGCTACGGCCATATTTGAAAACAATCCAGGTGCTGCGTGCCCTTTTGAGAGAACCAAACGATCCCGATCTTCCCATGAAGGATTTTTTGGATCAAATTTCAGATATTTATAAAATAAACAACCCAAAATTTCGGCCATAGAAAAAGAACCTCCAGGATGACCTGAGCCTGCAATACTAGTAGATTTTATAACAAGTTTTCTTGCTCGTAAAATATTCTTCTTTATATGATAATAATTAAGCCCCATTAGTTACTCAAATTCTTTGGAATTTGAATAAAAGTCTATTTTTTGGAAAATTTTAATCTGATCGAAGATAAAGTATATTGTGGACATTAAAGAAATTATTCCAATTGCATTATACGATGATCAGTGTTATCTTTGCACAAAGTTTGCAAAAATTGTTAATTTCATGGGAAAAGGAAACATCACAATCGTTGGCCATTATTCCAATCAAGGAAAGGAGATTAGAAACCAAATATTAGATGATTCTGCCCTTGAAATGTTTTGGCTAATTGATGAAAAAATAGCATATGGGGGCAGAGCAGCATTATTTCCTTTAATTCGTTCAATTATTACAATAAAAAAGAAAAGAACTAAAAAGATAAAATTTAACCCAAGTTGCGAGCAAGAATGTAAAACAGTAAAATCTGTTTTTATTCGATCTGCTAGTTTGTTATCAAATAGTAAAAAAATAGTACTAAAGTAAATCTAAATAATACTTGAAAACTTGTGTTTTTGTAATGAAAATAAAAATAGAAAATACTAATCCATCTAGGAAAAAAACTGAGATGCTCTGTGGGTTTGTATTAGAAAATTCTGATAAAATACTTGGATTAAATAATATCAGTTCGAAAATCACCTTTTCGATAAAACAATCATTAAAAGATATGAACGGAGAGTTGGGGAAAATTACTGTAGTACCCACCAACAATAAAACTCAAGCGAAAAGAATTCTGTTGGCAGGAATTGGAAAAAAAGAAAAAATAACAAATGATACAATAAGATTTGTTTCGGGAAAAATTGCACAGAAAGCAAGCGAACTTAAACTGAAGGAATTTGCCATAATTTCACCCCCAAGTTATCTAATTGAGTCTATTTCAGCTACCTCCCAAATAACAGAAGGTTGCAAAATGTCTTTATACAAATTTGAAAAGTTCAAATCAAAAAAGAAAGAATCATCTCCCAATATTTCCATCTTTGCCCCAAAATCAAATAGGGTTGTCACAGCTATTAAAAATTCAGAGATTGTTTCTGATGGAGTTATTTTTACTAAAAGCATAGCTAACTTGCCTCCAAATGAATGCACACCTGCAACTTTGGCAACTATTGCCAAAGGTATTGCCAAAAAGAACAAAATGAAATGTTTGGTACTCTCAAAAAATGAACTTAAGAAAAAGGGATTTGGTGGAATAACAGCTGTTGGTCAAGGAAGTAAAAATGAGCCTAAATTAATAGTTCTGGAACATTCTGGTGGACCTCGTAGTGAAAAACCAATTGTATTAGTGGGTAAAGCTGTGACTTTTGATACTGGTGGAATTTCCTTAAAACCTGGAGACAAAATGGATGAGATGAAATTTGACAAGTGTGGTGGATGCACAGTTTTGGGCATTATGAAAGCTGTATCAGAATTAAAATTGCCAATAAACGTTGTTGGAATAATTCCATCTGTTGAAAACATGCCTGGTGGTGATTCCTATCGACCTGGGGACATTATAAAATTATACAATGGAAAGACTGTTGAAATACTAAACACTGATGCAGAGGGGAGAGTAATTTTGGCAGATGCATTAGCCTTTGGAGAAAGACAATATTCACCAAAAGCAATAATAGATTTTGCTACATTAACTGGCGCATGTATTGTTGCATTAGGTACCAACGTGGCTGCAATAATTTCAAACAATGAAAGATTAAAACAAAAAATCAATAAATCTTCAAAGAGCACAACTGAAGAAGTTTGGGAGCTTCCTCTAAATGAGGACTATATGGAGATGATAAAATCAGATGTGGCAGATATGAAAAATATTGGAATAGGACGAGCTGCAGGCACCATTACAGCTGCGGCGTTTTTGAGAAATGCAATCGGAGATACTCCATGGGTTCACGTAGATATTGCAGGAGTTGCATGGACACAAGTTGCCACAAAATCTAAACCATATAATCCAAAGGGAGCTACTGGTTTTGGAGTCAGATTGATTTTAGATTACCTTCAAAAATTGTAAATTTTAATTAAGATTAATTATCAATTTTGAAAATTAATTCACATATTATTATAGAAAAAAATTTTCTAACCTATTATGGCCGAAGAAAAACCATGTGATTGTAACGACGTACACCACACAGGTCATGATTATGTACATTACAAACATGTAGGCGATCAATGTATTCATCCTGATGATCATATTCATAAAATTGGTGAAACTTGATGACTGTTGAAGATGCAATAATGAGATTAAATGATTTAATTATGGAACGGGAGGAATTGACAAAATTAATTGGAAAAGAAATGAAATATGAAATTTCAGATTCTGCCAAAACTAGCGTTATTACAACAGTTGATTTTTTAACAGATGAGATTGCAACTCTTAAAGAAATTTTAAAAGAATTAGATTAATAGCCTCTACTGTTTCTATCAGGTTTGTCAATGTTTGGATTTCTAAAACCGTGTTTTTCCATCATGTGATTTAAAAACAAAATATCATTTGAAAATTCTTGCCCACAAACACTACAATTAACCATTGTAATTAATTTTAAAAATTAGATATTAATAGATTGATTAAATTGAAAATGCCAGCACTGTTACTTCCCAAGAGCTCTCGCATCTTAGTAACACAACAGCGACATTAGGTTTGACTTCCAAGTTCGGAATGGGATTGGGTCGCACCCTAACGCTATGGCCGGCTTGAACAGTATTGTCAAATTCTTATCTATTAAGGTAACTGATGCTTTTTGAGGGTTTCAAAAGAGGTATAAATCAAGGGTTCACCGAAATACGACATGACACATAGAGTAGCGGTGCTGGATACGGAGCTCTGTCAACCAAAAAAATGTGGACTAGAATGCATAAAGTACTGCCCTGTAAACAAATCTGGAGCTGAGTGTATTGTTCTAAATGAAGAATCAAAAAAAGCCCAAATTGATGAGGATATCTGTAATGGGTGTGGGATATGCGTTAAGGTTTGTCCCTTTGATGCCATCACCATTGTAAATTTGGCAAGTGAGCTAGCTACAGATAAAATTCATCAGTATGGCCCAAATTCTTTTAGACTTTACAGATTACCAACTCCAAAAAAGGGAGCAGTTGTTGGCCTACTTGGAAGAAACGGAATGGGTAAAAGTACTGTAGTAAATATTCTATCAGGTAACCTTAAACCAAATTTGGGACGATATGAAAATCCTCCCGAATGGGATGAAATTTTTAAATATTATAGTGGAACTGAATTAAAATCACATTTTGAAAAAATTAAAGAAAAACAAATTCGTGCATCAATTAAACCTCAGCAAATTCAACACCTTGCGCAATCCTTTGATGGAACAGGGAAGGAATTAATGGAAAAATATGATGAAAGAGGAATTTCAAGACAACTTGTCAAAGAATTGGGATTGCAAAATTCCATGGAACAAAATCTCAAAGAACTAAGCGGAGGGGAATTACAAAGATTAGCCATAGCTGCTGTAGCATCTAAAGATACTGACTTTTATTTTTTTGATGAACCTTCATCGTATAATGATGTTTATCAGAGAACTAGTGTTGCCAGAGTAATTCAAAATTTGGCAAAAATTGGAAAAAGCGTAATGGTGGTAGAACATGATTTAACATTGCTTGATTTTCTAAGTGATTTTATTGAAATGCTTTATGGAGAACCTACCGCATATGGAATTGTTTCAAAGGTGCTATCTACTAAAGTTGGAATTAACGTATTCCTTGATGGATATATTCCTACTGAAAACGTTAGGTTTAGAGATAAAAAATTCTCTTTTGATGTTTCTTCCTCTTCCACTGATGAATTTCAAGCAGGAACTGAAATTGTTACATATCCAAAACTCGAAAAAAAATTTCCATCATTTTCGCTAACTGTTGAGCCCGGGAAAGTTAGAAAAGGCGAAGTATTAGGAATGATGGGAGCCAATGCCCTCGGAAAAACAACAATGATGAAAATGATTGCGGGTGTAGAAAAGCCAGACTCTGGTGAGGTTAGCAAGAAAACAAAGATTGCCTACAAACCCCAATATTTGCAAAATGACATTGATATCGAGGTTGTTGCAATCCTAGACAAAGCAAATGAATCGCCTATTGAAGGAAGCCAGGAAGAAGAGCAAATTGTGGACCCACTAAAAATCAAAAAACTTTACAACAAATCAGTAAAAAATTTGTCTGGAGGAGAATTACAAAAAGTAGCCGTTGTGTCATGCCTTTTACAAAAAGTAGACCTTTATGCGTTAGATGAGCCATCTGCATTTTTAGATGTTGAGGATAGAATTGCAGTAGCAAAATTTTTACAAAAATTTGTTCGTTCATTTGGAAAGTCAGCTATAGTAATTGACCATGACATACAGCTGATGGATCTTGTATCAGATTCCATGGTCATCTTTGAGGGAGAGTCTGGAATAAAAGGACATGCCACTTCCCCTATGCCAAAATCTGAAGCAATGAATAGATTCCTAAAATCACTTGATATTACATTTAGACGAGATGAGAGGAGTCTTAGGCCACGTGTAAACAAACTAGAAAGTAGACTAGATAAAGATCAAAAGGTCTCAGGTAATTTTTACTACAAGAATTGACACGAATGTTGAAAACAGCACTGGAAAGTATTCTTACAACTCAAGAAAGTGAAGAATTAATTTCAGCATTTGATCAGGTAGGAAATATCATTATAGTTAGAATACCAGACTCGCTTTTACCTAAAAAAAAATTAATTGGAGAGACTTTGCTAAAACAAGTAAAAATTGTAAAAAGTGTTTTTTATCAAGCCTCACCAGTTGAAGGGGATTTTCGAATTCGAAATTTGGAAATTCTTGCTGGTGAAGATACCACAGAAACGGAGTATAAGGAATTTGGGTGTAGATTTGAAGTAGATGTTGCAAATGCTTTTTTTTCTCCTCGTTTATCTACTGAAAGAGAAAGAATTGCTAATCTAATACAGGATGGAGAAACTATGGTTAACATGTTTGCTGGAGTAGGCATGTTTTCAATTTTGGCCGCAAAAAAGAAAAATTGTACTGTATACAGTATCGATATCAATCCAATTGCCTCAAAACTTTGTGAAAAAAATATTGAACTAAACAAGCTTGTCGGAAAAGTCATATCAATTAATGGAGATACTGTCACGATTATAGAAGAAGGATTACAGGATAAAGCAGATAGAACACTAATGCTTCTTCCCGAAAGATCAGATGAATTCTTGGACTCTGCAATAAAGACCACAAAGGATGGTGGGATAATTCATTATTATTCACATGTTCATGCAGATAAAAAATCAGAGGCAGGAAAATTATCTGAAAAGCATTACCTTGATGTAACTCCAGTCAAATCAGAAATTCTAGCTTCAAAAATTGTTAGACCAATAGGTCCCAGATATTATCAAACAGTAGTCGATGTCAAAATATCAAAATAATCTAATCATCAGAAGATATTGTTGCAGATGTTGATTTTGTAGTTGCCATAACGTAACCAACCCAAGCAATTACACCTAAAATTCCTCCTGTGATCATTAAAATAGTTAATTGCAATACTATTGGGCTCCATTCTGATAGCATCAACAAATATGCGTAAACAAAAAATGCTATAATGCACAAAACGAATATAGTAATTCCTGTTCCCTTGCGTTTGTCCATCGTGGTAAAATTAGTTGTGATATATTTATTGGTTTGAACTATTTACCAAATTCGATTGCCATGAGAAATGCATCCTCTCCATCACGATAATATGCATTAAGTTGTTGTTTAATTATAAATCCTAATTTTTCATATAGCCTAACGGCCTCAGTATTACTACATCTTACTTCAAGATAAAATTCATCACATTTTTTCAGTTTAATACCATTTGTAGATTCTTCAACTAGTGCTTTTCCAATTCCTTTCTTTCTATATTCTTCAAGGACTGCAATAGAAACCACATGTCCCTTTTTTACAAACCCTAGTTTTTTAAAATTAGAAAATCCATATTCTGTTTTGCACATTACATAACCAACATGTCTCCCATCAATTTCAGCAACAATGAATGCCTCTGGAACTTCAGCAAGTAAGCTTTCATAGAAATAATCAGAGTAATGCTCAGGAAGAGTTTTTAGGTTTATCTCCATTATCGGTATTAGATCGCTTGGTTCTGCTCTGCGAACTATACAATTCTCCATTTGCCTAAGGATAACCTGCATGATAATGGTAATCTATAGTTGATATTTAATTTTATGAATCAATCTGCGCATAATAATACAAAAATCGATCATTTGCTCCCTTGATTACAAGATGTTCCTTTTGTAGGGTTACAAATTTGGCAATCTAAAAAACACCTACCTTCAAGACAAAATTCACAAAATTGGTTTAGTGTCATCTTATTTCTGGCAACAATTCTTAAAGTTAAGGTAATTTGGAGAAACTAATCATTCACCACAAAACCATTTAATGGAAAGAGTTAAAGCTAAACCATAATGAGTAGTTCAAGTCAGGAAGACATTATTTCTCTGGTAAATTCATTATTCAAAGTAAATCAATTTACCAAAACATTGTATTCTTTAGAATTCAAAATTGATGATCTTGATTTTAAATCAAAATTCGAAGATTTGGCAAGGAGCCTTGAGGATATGAGTTACATGTGTAGACTAGAAAAAATTGATGATGGAAAAGTCCTAATAATTCAAAAATTTACCCCCAAAAAACCAAGAAAGTGGCTTAGCGCTTCATGGACTCCCAGAATTTTGTTTGCAGTTGTAGTCACCTTTGTTATGATTGACGGATATTTTCGAACAGCCAATACCAATTCCATAGTGGAAATTGGAAATCCCCTTGAGATGGCAGGAATCTATACTCTTGCTCTTTTAGGGATTTTAGGAATTCATGAATCAGGTCATCTGTTAGCGGCTAAGTTTCATAGACTAAAGACAACTTGGCCATATTTTATTCCAGGATTACCTATCATTGGAATTCCTACTTTTGGAGCATTCATTCAATCAAGAGGACTAACAATCAATCGAGAGATTTTATTTGATGTTGCAATTGCTGGTCCAATCGCTGGTCTGATAATAACGATAATAGTTTCTATGTTTGGTGCATATACTGCGCCTGTTCTAGATGTAGATGTTGCTCAAGGACTTTATGAAAATTCACGGTTGATCAAATGGGATCTAGGAGAACCGTTACTTATGACTGCTAGTTTGGCATTATTTGGAAAGGGAGGCGAAGGTCATGAAGTTTTGATGACTCCTCTTTTGTTTGCGGCGTGGATTGGTTTTTTGATTACCTTTTTGAATTTATTACCAGCCTGGCAGTTGGATGGAGGACATCTTGCGAGAACGCTACTGGGTGCTAAATTACATAGATATGCAACCTACGGAAGTATGGCAATTCTGGTTTTGTTAGATTTTTGGCTGATGGCCATCCTTATTCTTTTTATGAGTTCTAGAAATCCTAGTGCAACTCCGCTAGATGATATCTCGCCTCTTTCAAAAAATAGAAAACTAGCTTATGCCGGAATTATAGCATTGGCTATTTTATGCGCGCCTTTACCTTCTGGTCTTTTACCTTGGTAAAACTCTAGCACCATCAGATACTACTAAAATTTTTTGTCTTGCTCCTTGAGTTTTTAATATATAATCCATTGAATCTTTTATTCCAGAAAGTGTAATGAGATTTAGTTTCTTTGCATAATATTCTGGAAGAATTGAAACAAGACCAATTTGAAAATTCTTTTGAACTTCAGTTAAAAACAACAAATCCTCCATGCCACCAACGTACTTGGTTGGGTTTTGAAGTTTTTCAAGAGATAACCTACCTTCAAGGTATTGCTGAAGGGCGTCAGATCCTAAACCTGCCTTGCATTCTGCTACAAGTATAGCAAGACCGTTATTTTGCATGGCATTTGAGCAATTCCAGAGAGATGAAAGAGATTTACTCAAAGTGTCATTGCTGGAATCCTTTCCGGTACTAATTATCATTGATTTTTGTTTTCCAATATCTTGAATAGCAAATGATTCCAAAGTTTTGGTTAGAGAAAGAGTTTCTGAAGGATGACCTATTGAAAAATCTACAATCCCCTTAGAATTTGCAACAATTTCAATTCCCTGAATATCAAAGTTGTTTGAAAATTTTTTTGCTTCTTCAAAACTATCTGTGTGTTGTCCAGGAGTGGGAAGATTTCCCTTTCTTTTAGCATATGCTGAAAGCATATAATCCTGCCCAAATTTTTTGATTAATCTGGTAGATATTGTTTCATATCCAAATAATCCATCAAACTCCATTTCTCCAATAAAGACAAGTTTTGAGTTTGAAAGCTCGTTGTTATCAAATTCGTTAATGGAGCTACCTTCTGGCATTCCGGCTTTGACTTGATTCATAATTTTTTTCTCAGCTAAAACATTAGGAAATGGAAGTGATTTTTGTTCACATATGGTAAAAAGCGAGGAGATAATTTTTTGAATGGATCTTGAATTATGTAAAACCACCAAATCCATAGGCTTTGATAGATTAACGGAGCTTAGCTTTTCATTGATTGCAAAATCTTCTAAAGTTGTACCATCAGAATCAATTTTTTGCTCTAAATTCTCAGCTCTAATGTCTAAAACAACGTCAGTTATACCATAATTCAACCAGATTTCAGGCACAATATTTCCCTCAACACAAACCAAAATAAATCCAGTGTAGTTAATTTTGGTATGGATTTTGTAAAAGAGTTTTCAACCTTTTTGCACCAAAATAAAATAATTAGATTCGGAGAATTTACCCTAGCAAGTGGTAAAAAAAGCTCCTACTATGTAGATTTAAGATTAGTTCCTAGCTATCCTCACCAATTTAGAAAGATGATAAAATTTCTCCAAAATGAAATAATCAAAGATATTGGACTAGACAAATTTGACTCTCTAGTTTCAGTTCCCACAGGTGGTTTAGTTATTGCTTCAGCCTTGGCAATTGAGACAGTAAAACCGTTAATCTATGTTAGAAACAAACCAAAGGACTATGGAACATCAAAAGCTGTTGAAGGAAAAATTGAGGAGGGGATGAAAGTAGTAATGATAGACGATGTTGCCACAACAGGAGGTTCAGTAGTAAATGGAATTAAATCCCTAAAAGAGGCAAAAATCAAAGTAGAAGATGCTTATGTTATTGTAAATAGAATGGAGGGAGCCGATGATGCTCTTAAAAATGAGGGGGTTACTCTTCACTCGATTACAAATATAATACAAATCACCAAATCTTTGCATGACCAAAATCTCGTTGGTGATGATGTATTACAAAAAGTCAAAGAACAGATAAAAATAAAATAATTATTGGCAGCTCAGACAAATGCCTTCCAATCACCATTCAGATATAACTCTGATTCTTCATTGCAGCCAGTAAATTTTATCTTTGGTTATTTTAAAACTAATGTAATTAGTATGGACCTCCGAAGGGCTTCAGAATATTTTGCTTGTAAGTTTAGATTCAATTCAGGCGTGATAATTTTATTTTTGTGGTATACAATCGATACAAACAACTTTGAATTAAGTTTTTCATTTTTCTAATGAATAGTGTTAGTTAAGATAAAATTCAAATTTTAATTCTGATCATTCCCAAAAAATAATTTCAATTCTTACCCACAAGAAATTCAGAATCTGTAACAAGATGAGATTACAAATCCCAATATTTAATACAGATAAATCCCAAATCATTCTTGGCGATAGAAATGCAAGAAAAATGTCAAAATTGTGGACAAGAGCTTGAAGATTCTACCCTTACGGATTGTTCTAATCAGTGTGCATTTGAAACCTATCTTAAATCCCAATCACCTCCTACTCTTTCATAAACTCAGGTGTATTCGTTTTTAACATAAACTACTGGTTTTTTCTATTCTCATCCTTACCAAAAAATAATTTTAAAGATACAAAACCTATAAGATCCGATGCATGTTGTCTCCCATTTCAGTTCTAAAAATAATTTTAAAATTTGCTCGAGGTGACTTGTCAAATTGATTCAAGGCGCCCACAAATTTATACTCCAGATAGGATATTTTCAGGATTAATAATCATCAATTTCATTTATTTAAAATGAATTTTGATTATCTGTAATGGTTGCTTTTAGTGAATTACGTGTCTGTAAAGTATGTGGAAATGTCTTTTCAACCCGAGCTGGAGTTACAAAGATATCGAATTGCCCTCAATGTGGTAGAACAGATTTTGATACTATTGAAGAAGATAAAGAATTAGTACAAGAATAATCTAATGGTAATGCAAAAAAAATGTTCTTGTGAATGTGGATGCATAAGGAAAATCTGGAATGTTTACTATGATTTTTGTATTTTTTGTGTGTGGAAGCAGCATAAAAAAATAATTTCAAATTAACTAATTGAAAAATTCATCTAGTAATTGCCGTTAAAAGTTTGCTAAGGAGTATAGCAGAAGAAATTAAATTGCTTATAAAGTAAAATTAACTACTATGAGGAAATATTTCTTTTTTGTAATTATATCCCTGATTGCCATCTTTCCACTAGTGTATTCTATGACAATATTAGAACAGAACAATGATTTACAACTATTATAAGCAAATGGAGACGAATTAATCACAGAAACTAAAAAAATAGAATCACAAATTAATGAAAAAATTTTAAAAAATAATTTCCTGGATAATATTTTTAAAAACCCTCAAGATTCAGGCATTATCCTTCTGACATACTTTAACGAGATTTTTCAGAATGTTATTTCTGAATCCTCAATCTACAACCTTATTGGATTTTCAATTGGCATGGTGGTTTATGGAATATTTGTTTATCATTTTTACAAATTCCTATCAAAGCGAGATATTTTTTCTTTTAATATCGGAGAAAAACTATCACAGGCCAAATTCAAATCAAGTGGCCAAAAAATGTCTGTAGCTCCAAGAGTAGTTGCTTTTATTGCAACAAAATTATTTATTTTTCCTTTTGTAATATTTCTCTGGTTTATAGGATATTCATCATTTATGTTCATGCTCGTTCAAAACATGCCAACTGAAACAATTTTCCTTGTATCAAGTGGATTGATTATTGCAATTAGAATATCTGCGTATTATAACGAGGATCTGTCAAAAGATATTGCAAAATTAGTTCCCTTTACACTACTAGGAATATTTCTTTTCAATCCACAATTTTACTCGTTTTCAGACACGCTAACAAGAATATTGGAAATCCCTTCTTTCATTATTCAAATTGCATCCTTTATTATTTTGGCCATGATTGTTGAAATTGTATTTAGCACACTATACCTAATCCGATTTAGATTTTTTCATAAAGAGCATGAAGATAAAACTGATGAAAAAAATGACGCCGTATGAGGAATTTTTCCCAAAAAATAATATTCAAATCTAAAAAATCAACTGATGGAATGTGAGTATGCAATGACTTTTTTTTTGATTCCATTATATCAAATTTTTACCGTTAATGTGTGTTAAAACCAAATGAGGTACCACAAAATTAAGAGGATTTTCTCTGTCCAATGGCAATAATCGTAATAACAATGGCAACAAATGCTATCTGGAAGACTTCGATGAGTATCCCATTATCGCTTATTCTTCCACCTCTTCCTGTAATGAAATTCTCAGGGATTCTAGTTATTACCCAAATTAAAATGAAGATTATAGTACTCCAAGTCCTACTGAATACCAAGCCGTTCCCCATTTTCTTATCATAGGGATTGCCCAAAATACCTGAGCTGCTCCTCCGACCACAAACAAAATCTGACTATTTTGACTCTCTGATGGAATACCTATAACTAAATGAATAATTCCTGCAATGGCTGTAGTTGCAGCTGCTACATAAAATAAAATATTTATAGAAATCACATTACTTCAAATAAAAAAATTATGCTTGTCCTTCGGTATTTGATTTATTTTTGTAGCCACACCCTCCCCCTTCTTTTGTCATTGAAGTAAGAAGTTCTCCGCTACCAGCATCCAGAACATTAACAGTATAGATTGTTCCTGTTTCTTCACTAGACTCTGAGGTAACTACTTTCCATACTAGGAAATAATCGCCTGAATCATTGACTGCCTTTCCAAGTCTGGTCTTTACAACATCATCATATCCTTTGGAAGCGTCTTCAGCTGAAATTGCTTGTGCCTTTAGAACTTCAATGTCAGTAGTTGGTGTAATCTCAAGTGTTCCTGAAGCATCTCCAATGGAAATTTCCCAATGTCTTTTGTAAGTTTTTGAACCATCATCAGAATTTGCAAGTGCGTTTGGTGCCATTACTACTATCAAGGAAAGTACTGCCAAGGAAGCTAGCCCAAGAGAAAAAGTATTTTTCATAAATTCTTTGGGGAAGAATTGTAATTTAAGGATTGTCGATATTTTCACAATAATTTTACAATGAATATATGATAACTTTCAGAAAATATCTGAAATGAGAAGTCATGGATTCAAAGTAAAAAAAATCCTTTTCAAAAAACAATTCATGTATTGAGATTGGGTATTTGTTTAAATACTAGATTCATACTGTATGAATATGGCAAAAAGAATTACAATAATGCTTGATGAGGATTTGGATAAAAAGTTGAGATTAATTCAAGCAAAAGCAATTCAAAGCACAAACAGTTCTGTGAGCTTTTCAGGTACACTTAACGAAGTCTTACGAAATAGTCTCAAAAAATAATTTCCTTTAAAGAAAAAGAGAAGGAATCAGTTTCATTTTCTACTACCAGGACCTTCCATGACAATCACATCCGCATCCATTATCACAATTCATTCTTCTACAGTCTTCACATGGTTTTTTGTTTAAATTACTCAATTTTTCTATTCATAATCCCGTTTCAATCTTTTAAAGATAACCAAAAAATAATTTGAACTTGGATGAATGGTAAAGGATTCGATTGTTTACAAATGTTCAAAAATATGACATTAGGTGTTAAATATCTCAATTAGTATAACTTTTTGATGTCTCTAGACATCAACTATAACAAATAGACAGCATAGCCCTGCAGAACAAAAATGGCAATCAGATCTTTGATCTGACAAGAGAGGTAATCTCTCAAAGTTCTGCGAAAAATAGGGTTATGCCATTTAATTTTGTCATCTCATCCTTTCCAAAAAATAATTTTAATTTTTAAAATCACTCTTTTAGACTATGATTTTCTGAAGGTTTGAATCTACCAAGACAAACTAGATAGATCTTTAGGAATTTTTTTCTTCAAAAGATAGGGGCCTAACTTGGAAAATTGGTTTTATCGATTAAATTCCAAGTAATCATGATCAAATGACTTCAGATAAGAAAACTGCTTTAATTTTGGGAATTTTGGTTTTGGTTACAGTTATCGGAATTAGTTTATCTTTATCAATTTTAGAATCTCAAGCAGACACTGTAATTATAGAAGATTCTCCCATGAAAGAGAATAATTCTGATTTTAATATCAACAAAATTGGCTACAAAAAAGCACCAGAACTAGTGGGAATATCTGACTATATCAACATCTTACCTGATGAATTAAAAACAAAGATTGATGATAATGTAGTTCTGTATGATATTTGGACCTATAGCTGCATTAATTGTATTCGAACTTTACCTTTTATCACTGCGTGGGATGAAAAATACTCTGATCAAGGATTGTTAATTATTGGAATTCATTCTCCTGAATTTGAGTTTGAAAAAGATGTGGATAATGTTAAACAAGCGGTGACAAAATTTGGAATCAATTATCCAGTGGTGTTAGATAATGACAAAGAAACTTGGAATGCTTTTGAAAACAATTACTGGCCACGAAAATACATTGCAGATCATGAAGGTTACATTCGATATGATCACATCGGAGAGGGAGGGTATGATGAAACAGAGAAAATTATTCAGAAATTACTTAAAGAAAGAGCAGATTCGATGGGAATGAATCTATCAGAAACGGAAGATCTTGTTCAGATTCAAGAATTTGAGCACTCTTGGTTAAGGACTCCCGAATTATATTTTGGATATAATTTTGCCTCTGGACGAAATCAATTAGGTAGTTTAGAAGGATTTGCTCCAAATCAAAATGTTGAATATTCTGCTCCAGAAAAATTTGTTCTTCACAATTTTTACCTTGAAGGCACCTGGACTAATCTTGAAGGAAGTATGAAACTTGTTTCAGATTCAGGAAGAATATTTTTGCCCTTTATCGCAAAGGAGGTAAACATTGTAACAGATGGTGAAGCTGATTTAGAGATTTTCCTTGATAGTGAAATTATTTCAGCAGAAATTGCGGGAGATGATGTTGGAGCCATGGGTCAAGTACACACTGATCATCCAGGGCTGTACAATATAGTCACAGCTGATGAATCAAAGCAACATTTCCTCGAGATATTAGTAAAGAATCCAGGGTTTGAAATATTTACTTTCACATTTGGATGATTTACCATGAAACTTCCCAAAAAATGATTTCAGGGATTCAATTCTATAGAGGTCTGAACCATTTTTGGGAATAATTTTAGGTCCACAAAGGGTCTTGATGTTTTGGTTCAGTGCCCTGTTAACGAATTTATCGACAAAGTAAAAAGGGATAACATTTTACTCAAATCAAATGCGATTCCTTGTTCGTATTCAATCAACAGTTGAAGGTGGCAACAAGATGATCAGTGACCCTAAAGGGATTCAAAAACTAGAGGCGTATTACAAAAAAATAAAAGGAGAGGCAGCATATTTTTATGAACAAAACGGCCTTAGAACATTCGAGTTCATAATAGATCTCCCAAGTGTTGACAAGATACCAATGATTGCAGAACCTATGTTTCAGGAATATGATGCCAATATAGAATTTCATCCT
>DATKZR010000006.1:0-85102 GCA_035527875.1 Nitrosopumilaceae archaeon
AATTCTAAAGTTTGCACGTTTGCTGGCAGGCCAAGAAGGATCAACATCGATCTTTTGAGATGTTGTACTTGCTTGAGGACCTGCTTTTTCAATGTAAATAATCAAATCAGATAGTGCGTTAGGATGAGCGTTGAAAATTAGATCTTCGACAAGTTTTTTCTCTTTTTCATCGATTTCGCCATATGGAATGATCTCCTTGGCATTAACAATTGCAGTATCCAGTCCCGATTTTATTGCATGATGTAAAAACACAGAATTTAGAATTTTTCGCGCATATGGTGAAAGTCCAAAACTAATGTTGCTTAATCCAAGTGTCGTAAATGAATTTGGAAATTTTTCTTTTACAAGCCGGATTCCCTCTAAGGTATTTTTTCCTGCATCTAAAAATTCATCTTCTCCTGTCGCCAAAGTAAATGTAAGGACATCAAAAATAAACTGTTCCTCTTTTAATCCATATTTTTTTCCTGTCTCATAAAGTAGCTCTGCAGTTTCAACTTTTTCTTGGGGGGTTTTTGCCATTCCTTTTGGTCCAATGCACAAAGCAATTGCTGGCAGTCCAAACTTTGCCATTAGTGGTGCAAGTTTTTCAAATCTACTTCCGTCTCCTTCAAGATTAATTGAATTAATTATTGGCCGTCCAGGAATCTGAGTAACAGCTGACTCTATAATATCAGGATCAGTCGAATCAATTACAAGAGGAGCATCAATTTCCAAGCTAAGTTGTTTAACTAATTTTAGCATGAATTCTTTCTCATCAGAACGTTCAGTTGTTGCAACACAAACATCAAGACAATGTGCTCCATCTTCAACCTGTGTTCTTGCCAAATCAAGCAAACCATCATAATCGTCTGCCAAAACAAGTTGTTTGGCTTTTCTTGAACCTTGTGTGTTAATTCTCTCTCCGATGATTAACGGAGGGGGCAACTGTTTTAGATCAACTGCCTTTAGGGCAGAACTTACTCTAGGATTACTCAATATGTTAAATTGATATTTGTTTTTCTAAATACTTAACCCTTAGTAGAGTGAGCTTTTTCGTCAATTACTTTTCTTAGAGCAGCGATGTGCTGAGGATTTGTTCCACAGCATCCACCAATTATTCTCACCTTTTTGTAATTTTCAAGAAAATCACTCAATACTTCGCTCATCTTCTCTGGAGTCATTTTGTATACTGCTTGGCCACCTTGATTTTCAGGCATACCAGCGTTTGGAACTACAAGCAAATTATGCTCGTTTTGTTCATCAAGCCATCTCACACTTGGTGTCATTTCAATGGGGCCAGTTGAGCAATTCAAACCAAAAACATCGATTCCCATATCGGATACTGTAGTGTATGCAGCTTGAATGTTTGTTCCAAGTAACATTTTCCCGTACTGATCCAAAGTAGTGTTTGCAATGATTGGAACTTTTTTTCGAGTTTTTTCCATTGCTTTGTGACATGCTTCAATTACAAGCTTTACCTCCAAAATATCTTGGCTGGTTTCTATTAGCAGTGCATCAACCCCCCCAAGGATAAGTCCTTCAGCTTGCAGCTCAAACGCTTCTCTAATTTCGACTAAAGGTTTTTGCCCCAAATCCGGATCATTTGAGCTTGGAAGAAGCCCCGATGGACCCATAGAACCAATTACATATCGAGTTTTGTCGGTATACTCTGAGCAAACTTCCGAGGCAATCAGTGCAATTTTTTTGTTGAAGTCAACTGTTTGATCTCCAAAACCATATTCGTCTAATTTTATTTTGTTTGATCCAAATGAATTTGTTTCAATGCAATCAGATCCCGCATCCAAATAACTTCTGTGAATTTTCTTTATCCATTCTGGATGAGTTAGAACCAAACCGTCATTGAATCCATCTTTGTTATTCGGAAAATCTTGGGGTTTCGGATTAAAATTTTGAATCTCAGTTCCCATTGCTCCATCAAAGAGCAAAACTTTGTTCTTCATTGCCTCAATAAATGATTCTTTTTCACTCAAACAATTCTCAAAATAGGTTGCTCGGTTTAACTCTTTTCAGAAGAAGACGTAACATATATTGAAATTAGGTAGAGCGTTATTTTTTGTAAATTTATGCAAAATTTACAAATTAATAATTTAGTTCGTAGTGCCACCTTTTTCCAACATGCAGGTATATCGATTCTCTTTGTCTTTATGCCCATTATTGCTTTGAGAGTCACAGAATCAATTTTTGAAATTGGGCTGATAGTGGCCTCATTTAGCTTTGCTCAGATTCTTTCGGAACTTTACTTTGGTAGACGCTCAGACAGGAAAGGAACCCGGCTCATATTCATAAAAATTGGCTTTATTGGCTGTGCTGCCACCTTTGGCCTGCACTATTTTGCCGATGACATAACTCTGCTGTTTTTGGCAAGAATTGGAGCAGGGATTTCAAGTGGAATAATGATTCCTGCTATGATTGCCTATACTTATGAGTCAAACCAAGAAAAAAGAAAAGTTGCCACGGTAATTTCATTTCACGCATTAGGATGGATGGCAGGAATTATTGCAGCGGGAATTGTAAATGATGTAAAAATAATTTTCATTGTCAGTTCTATATTTTTCATTATTGGGTTTTTGATTTCATTTAAATTGCCAAACATTATTTCTAAAAAAGAACTAGAACCAGGAACCACAAAAAAAATTATTCAAAAAAATAAGTTTTTGTTTTTATCGTTATTACTTCGTCATATTGGAGCAGCATCCGTATGGACAATACTTCCAATAATGTTAATGGAAGAGTTTGGCGCTGAGCTGTATCAGATTTCAATTGTTTACATTTCAAACACATTAGCCGCATTTGTTTTGATGAATTTGATGGCAAACAAAATTCATATTTCAAATGTTACAAAGTTTAAGATGGGTATTGGAGTAACAACCTTTGTCTTTGTTGGCTTGTCACTAATTACTGATTGGTGGATGGCCATGCCATTTATGGCGCTGGTTGGAGGGACGTGGGCCTTTTTGTTTATCGGTGGAAATTTTCACTTGATGGAGAATAACCCACGTTCTACATCAACAGGAATTTTTAGCTCCACACTATCTATTGCAACTGTTGTTGGCCCGATAATTGGCGGCTCTATTGCATTTGTCTTGGGGTATGGTTCTGTCATGTATTTTGCAATTGCAATTATTCTTTGTGCGTTTGTAGTTTCTCTAAAAATTAAAAACGAAAACTAAACTAACGTAATCCCCATCTGGACATTACCTTATTTTCAATCTTTTTGAAGATTAATCCATCAACTACCATGCCAATTAGCATGATTACAAGCATGATGGCAATTACTTGTGAAACATCATGCAGTTGGCGACCTACATTTAACAAAAACCCTACCCCTAAGAACGAAAATAGTAGTTCTGCACCAATTACTCCTCTCCATGCAAAGGCCCAACCTTGTTTAAAACCAGTAATCATGTATGGAAATGCTGCAGGAATCAGTACGTTTGTGATTAGCTGAGTTCCCTTTGCCCCCATGTTGCGAGCTGCCTCTATATAGTGGGGATCAATGTTTTTGACTCCAGTGTAGGTGTTTATCGTTACTGCAAACATTGCACCAATTACCGTAACAAAGATAATGCCTCCATCATAAGGCCCTACCCAAAGTAATGCCAGAGGAACCCATGCAATGGATGGGATCGATTGCAACCCTAGGACTAAAGAACCGATTGTTTGGTTTACAGTCTCTATCTTTGCCATAAAAATTCCAAGAACAACTCCACCTACAATTGCAATTGAAAGTCCAATTATCAATCTCATAAGAGTAGTTCCAATTCCAAAAAACAAGCTACCATCAGCTGCCATGTATACCAGGTCTTCTCCAACCTCATATGGAGAGGGGAAGATATTATTTGGCCAAATATCTGACATGGAGATTACTTGCCAAATAATTACCAGTAAAACATAAAACAAAATTTTCTTAGCGATAACATTTTTGTTCATAAAATCACTTGTTCTTTTTTACTTCTGGCCGCAGCTCGGATAGTATCTCCTGTTGGATACTCAATAGATTCTCATCTTCTGTAAGTCTTGGCCGTTTGAAATCAATTGGTATTAGTTTTTTAATTTTAGAAGGCCTGTTGCTAAATACTGCAACTTTTGTTCCAAGAACTGCAGCTTCTGCAACATTGTGTGTTACAAATAAAATTGTTTTTTTGGTCTTTTCCCAAATTAACTGCATTTCAACTAGCAACAGATCTCTTGTTTGTGCATCAAGTGCTGCAAATGGCTCATCCATCAATAACACGTCAGGGTCCATCACAAGAGCTCTGGCTATTGCCACTCTTTGCTTCATTCCCGTGGAAAGCTGATAGGTAAAAGAATTAGAAAATTTGGTAAGCTGCATCATATCCAAATATCTCTTTGAGATTTGAGCTCGTTCATCTTTAGGAATTCCTGCCATCTTTAGACCAAACTCAACATTGTCCTGAACTTTCAACCAAGGAAATAACGCACCTTCCTGAAAAACCATAATTCTCTCGGGACTAGTGGTGGTGACTGGTTTGCCATCAAATATCACCTGCCCTTCATCAGGCATCTCCAAGCCTGCAATAATTCTCAAAAACGTAGACTTTCCACATCCAGAAGGTCCAACCAGGCACACGAAATCACCGTCTTCCACATTTAGGTCCACTCCACCCAAGGCCGTCAGCTGGTGACTTTCATGTTTGAAGTGCTTTACAATGCCTTTGGTCTCAAGTTTTGTCATTGTCAGTTGTTCTCCTCAAGTGACTCATTTGAAGGTAGGTCATAAAATATCCCATCCAAGCTATATTCACCTCGTCCTAGATAACCAAGTGAATCTGCTCGCTCGGCAAACATGTAGATCGAATCATTAACAGAGTTGGTAGTAATCTCCAAGTTAACTAACGCCTCATCCACTACACTGTCAGAAAGAGATTGACCCATGGTGTTTTGCATAAATTCATTGAAGGTAATTCTGGTTTCTTTGGGATTGTCGTTTATCCAGTTTGCAGTTTGCTGGTGTGATTCTAACCATTTTTCTACAACTTCAGGATTTGCTTCAACATATTCTTGTCTGCCTATAAGTAAAACAGATGCAAATTTGTTTTCAGGCCAAAGTTCTTCTTCGAAAAACAAACGCGTTCCATTAAGATCTTGAACAAAAATTGTAGCCCACGGTTCTGGAACCCATGCAGCATCAATATCGCCTTTAGTAAATAGTGTGTAAATATCAGGATTTGATATATTCAAAATAACAACAGACCCCCCTTTTTCATATGGCTTTAGTCCATTTTCAGAAAGATAATTTCGCAAAGATACATCTTGTGTGTTTCCAATTTGTGGAGCAGCGATTTTTTTTCCGGCAAAGTCATCAACAGAATTTATTTGGGAATTTGGATGAACAATAAAACTTGCACCTCCACTTGCTGCTCCAGATAAAATTATAACGTCATGTTTTTCAGATTTTAAAAATCCGTTAATAGCAGGACCAGGCCCAACATATGCCAGATCAATTGATTTAGCAAATAAGGATTCTATTACTTGTGGTCCGCTATCAAACAATTTTGTTTCAATAGTGGTTGTATTTCCAAGATTGCTTTCAAAAATCCCCTTTTCCATCCCTACAATCGGAATGGCATGGCCTATGTTTGAAAAAAAGGCAACTCTTAACTTGTTTTCACTAGTTTCCGTGCTTAGATCCGATGCGATTCCTGCAGCTATCACTAAGGCAATTACTCCAATTCCTGCCATGACTGCTGATTGCGTTTTCATAAAACAGCGTTATATTTGACGGATAAAAAATCATCTAATTTTAGCTCAAGCTAGCCAAAAAATTTCAGCGTGTAATTTAGATTTTTTTTGCATCACAAAAGATAAATTCGAAATTGCGTCCGAAAAGGTGCTTTATGACTCAAAAAGGAATTTTAGCATTTTCAGGAGGTCTAGATACTTCAGTTGTTGTAAAGTACCTTCAAGATGAACATGACATGGATGTAATTACAGTTACAGTTGACGTAGGTCAAGGTGATGATCTTAAAAAAATTTCAGCAAAAGCAAAAAAGCTGGGAGTAATAAAACACTATAATATTGATGCAAAAAAAGAATTTGTCGAGAAATTTATTTTTCCATCAATAAAGGCAAATGCACTTTATCAAAAGAAATATTGTCTCGCAACTGCACTTGCAAGACCACTAATTGCCGAAAAAGTTTTAGAGATTGCAAAAAAAGAAAAAGTTATTGCTCTAGCTCATGGATGTTCAGGTAAAGGAAATGATCAAGTAAGATTTGACATTACGCTTCGCTCTGGATCAGACCTTCCAATTATCGCCCCAATTAGAGACAAAAATTTGGATAGGGAAACAGAACTAAAGTTTGCCGACAAACACGGAATACAAATTGATAGGGTAGCAAAAAAATTTAGCATTGATCAAAATTTGTGGGGCCGTGCAATTGAAGGGGGAGTTTTAGAGGACCCATATAACGAACCACCAGATGATGCATTCATCTGGGTTAAAACAAAAAACTTACCTGACAAACCAACATATTTAGAAATTACCTTCGAAAAGGGAATTCCAGTAACAGTGGATGGAAAAAAATTGGAGCCCGTTAAATTAATTGAATACATAAACAAAAAGGCAGGAGCTTCAGGTGTTGGAATTGTAGATCACATAGAAGACAGAGTTGTTGGAATCAAATCCCGCGAAGTCTATGAGACCCCAGCGGCTACCTGTTTAATTGAAGCACATCAGGATTTAGAAAAAATGGTTCACACAAAGCACCAAACCAAGTTCAAGTCGCTAATTGATGATGAGTGGGCTTATCTTGTATATTCTGGGCTATGGCAGGATCCCCTCAAAGAAAATCTTGATAATTTTATAGAGGCATCGCAGAAATCTGTTTCTGGAACGGTTAAACTAAAGATGTTCAAAGGCAGCATCAGAGTTGTTGGAAGAAAATCTTCAAACTCTCTTTACAACCAAGGTATAGCAACATATGGCACAGATTCAACTTTTGACCAAAGATTAGCAAAAGGATTCGTAGAATTGTGGGGAATACAGACAACAGAAGCTAATAAATTACAAAAGAAAATGTCAACAAAAACATGAACTGTCCAGAATGTGATGCAACTCTAAATATCCTAGATGACGCCTCTGTAGGAGAGATTGTCTCCTGCCCTGATTGTGGAGCAGACTTTGAAATCGCAAGTAAAGACGGATCAAATGTTGTGCTAAAACAAGCAGAAAGTGTAGGCGAAGACTGGGGAGAGTAATGTCAAAGGTCTGCATCATTTTTGATCGCCTAAGATCAGAAGAGAAGATGCTACAAAAAGAAGCATTAGATCTTGGATGCGATACATCAATGCTTGATGCCAAAATTTTACAAATTAACACAGATAGTAAAAAAGAAGATTATGATCTTGGAGATGTAGTGCTTGAAAGATGTGTTAGTTATTTTAGAGGACTACACCTTACTGCAAGTCTTGAGTTTATGGATGTTACAACGATTAACACCTATGACGTTGCAAGTATTTGCGGAAACAAGATGATAATGACATTATGTTTAAAAAAACACAACGTCCCAACCCCAAAAACATACTTTTCATTTTCTAGTGAAAGTGCATATCAGAATTTAGAAAAAGTTGGATACCCACTTGTAATCAAACCAATTATCGGAAGTTGGGGAAGAGGGGTAATGCCGCTAAAGGACAAGGACACTGCCGAAGCTATTATGGAGATCAGAGACATTAATGATGGCCCACACGATAGAATCTACTACCTCCAGGAATTAATCCAAAGACCACCACGAGATATTCGAATAATAACTGTGGGTGATGAGCCAATAGCTGCCATGTACCGAAAATCCTCAGATGGGTTTAAGACAAATATCGCCCTGGGGGCAGATCCGGAGCTGTGCGAGATTACAAAAGAGATGGAAGATCTTGCAGTAAAGGCATCAAATGCAATGGGCGGGGGAATTTTAGGAATCGATATGATGGAAGATGAAAAGAAAGGACTTGTAGTTCATGAAGTTAACAATACAGTAGAGTTTAAGGGATTGGCAAGAGTTGCAAAAAAAAATATCCCAAAAACTATGATAAAATATGTGCTAACTTGCATTAGGAAATAAATTATACTTCTTTACGAGGAGATTTATCATGAAAGTAGGAGTAGTTGGAGCATCAGGATATGTAGGAGGAGAGACCCTTCGTTTACTTGTAAACCATCCAGATGTTGAGATTGCCATGGTTACATCAAGACAGCATGTAGGTGAGTATCTCCACAGAGTTCAGCCAAGTTTAAAGGGATTTACAGATCTTATTTTCTCTGAACTAGATTATGATAAAATATCAGACCAGTGTGACGTGGTATTCACTGCAGTCCCACATGGAACAGCCACTGAAATTGTAAAAGCCCTCTACGATAGAGGGATTAAGGTTATAGATTTGAGTGCAGACTATAGGTTGCACGCACCTGAAGATTATGATAAATGGTATGGATGGGAGCATCCACATCCTGAGTATTTGAAAAAATCAGTTTTTGGTGTCCCAGAATTACACAGAGAGCAAATCAGAACAGCACAGCTTGTTTCCTGTCCTGGATGTATGGCAGTAACATCAATGCTAGCACTCGCACCATTAATTCGAAATGATCTAATTGATACTGAACATATTGTAGTTGATTCTAAGATTGGCTCATCTGGAGCTGGTTCAGGTTCTGGAACTGCACATGCAATGAGAGCAGGAGTAATCAGACCATACAAACCAGCAAAGCACAGACACACAGGGGAGATTGAACAAGAGCTAAGCGAAATTGCTGGAAGGAAGATAAAGGTTTCAATGAGCCCACATGCAGTAGATGTAGTTCGTGGAATTTTGTGTACCAATCACACATTCATGAAAAAAGACCTGGAAGAAAAAGAGTTGTGGAAAATTTATCGCCAAGCTTATGGAGAAGAAAAATTTATCCGGTTAATTCGCGACAAAAACGGTTTGTACAAATTCCCAGATCCAAAGTTTGTGGTTGGTTCAAACTTTTGCGATATTGGATTTGATTTGGATGAGGACAATCATAGATTGATTGCCCTATCTGCTTCTGATAATTTAATGAAAGGTGCTGCAGGATCTGCAATTCAAAACATGAATGTAATGTGTGGGTTTGATGAAATGGATGGCCTAAGATACACACCATTAACGCCAGTATAGAAATGATCACAATCAAAATAGGAGGAAGTGTAGTAGATAATTTACACCCATCAGCCATTTTAGACATCAAAAAAGTTATCGAGTCAGAGGAGGTGGTTCTAGTCCACGGTGGTGGAAAAGAGGTTACTAAAGTTTGTAAGCAGCTTGGAAAAGAGCCAAAGTTTGTAACATCGCCTAGCGGAATAAAAAGCAGATATACAGATAAAGAAACTGCAGAGATTTTCACAATGGTTATGGCAGGCCGAATAAACAAGACAATTGTTCAAATGCTTCAAAAAAATGGAATTAACGCAATTGGCCTTTCTGGAGTTGATGGCAAAATTATCCAAGCAGAAAGAAAAAAGAAGCTACTCATAGTAAATGAAAAAGGCCGAAAACAGGCAATTGATGGGGGATATACGGGGAAAATAAAGGAGATTAATGCGAGTTTAATCAAATCTCTGCTTGGCCAAGGCTTGACCCCAGTAATTGCCCCTATTGCAATCAGTGAAGAGTCAGAATTTCTAAATGTTGATGGAGACAGAGCAGCGGCATATATAGCAGGAAAAATTGGAGCAGACAAGGTTCTATTCATCACAGATGTTGATGGACTTTTGATGGATAGTAAACTTGTAAAAAAACTAACGCTTGTAGAAGCCAAAGAGATTAGACCAAAAATAGGTCCGGGTATGGAGAAGAAAATTCTTGCATCAACTGAAGCACTAGATATGGGAGTAAAAGAAGCATTAATTGCAAATGGTCAAAAAGAAAATCCTATATCCTCTGCAATATCTCATGAAAACTGTACGGTGATTCAACGTGAGTGAAGATCAATTCATGGGAAATTTGTATCAGAGGTTTCCAGTTACAGTAGAAAAAGGAAAAGGATCTCATGTATGGGATATTAATGGAAAAGAGTATATTGACTGTATGGGAGGTTACGGAGTCGCTCTTGTAGGACATCAAAATGAGCGGGTTGTAAAGGCAATCAAGGAACAGGTTGACAAAATTATCACGGTTCATAGCTCACTATACAACAAAACTCGAGAAGAGTTTCTTAAATTACTAATTGGACTTGCACCGAAAAATTTGACGCAAGTTCACCTTAACAACAGCGGTGCAGAAGCAGTAGAAGCTGCAATGAAATTTGCAAGAAAGTTTACGGGGAAAAAAGGAATGATTGCAATGAAGGGATCATATCATGGGAAATCATTTGGAGCTTTATCCTTAACTTTTAATCCCAAATACAAAAAAGCCTTTGAACCCCTGGTAGAAAAAGTTTCTTTTGCATCCTATGGAAATATAGAATCTCTACGAGAATTAGTGGATGAGGATACAGCATTTGTAATTTTAGAACCAATTCAAGGAGAAAGTGGAATTATTGTACCACCAGATGGATTCTTGCAAGAGGTTAGAAAGCTCTGCGATGAGAAAGATATTCTTCTAATATTTGACGAAATACAAGCAGGTCTAGGAAGAACAGGACGATTATGGGCTTGTGAGCACTGGAATACTTTCCCTGATATTATGTGTCTTGCAAAGGGAATTGCCGGAGGAGTTCCAATGGGAGCTACCCTGGTAAGACCAGATATTTTAGCTTCAATTAGCAAAGGCGAGCACTCTTCAACCTTTGGAGGAAACCCGTTATCTTGTGCTGCCGGAATTGCTGCTCTAAAAGCTCTTACTGAGGATGGACTAGTTGAGAATTCTGAAAAAATGGGCAAAATTTTTAGAGAAGGATTAGAAAAGCTGAAAGAAAAACACACCACTATCAGAGAAATTAGGGGAAAAGGGTTAATGATCGGAGTTGAGATGAAGTTTGAGGTTAGAGATATTTTGATGAATTTAATTAAGGAAGGGGTTTTGATGCTTTACTCTGGAAGAAATATTCTAAGAATTCTTCCACCTTTAGTAATATCCGAAGAAGACATAACAAAAGTTTTACAAAGCCTAGATTCTGTACTTACTGTAGAGGAGAAAAAAAGAAATGTTCAAGGATAAAGGGGACGAGAAGATAATTGAATATCTAAAGGAAAATTCTAGGGAGTCTTTTGTAGAAATTGGTAAAAAACTCAAATTGTCCGAATCAGCAGTTAGAAGAAGAGTAAAGAATCTCGTTGATAGTGGTACAATCAAGAGATTTACTTTGGAGATTGGAGAAGAAAATGTAACAAGCGCAATAGTTCTAGTCTCTGTAGATTCTGCAACTGACACATCAAAGGTTTCTTTAAAGCTTGCAAAGCTAGAAGGAGTAAAGACTGTTTATGAGATCACAGGACAGTACGACATTGCAACTATTATCAGCGCTTCAAGCATCTCCGAGATTAACAATAGTATTGATGCCCTAAGAAAAATTCCTGGCGTAATTGACACGAATACTGTGATAATTTTAAGAAAAATCATTTAAAACGATATTAGGTTAAAAAATTCGAAATCTTGCTAAATTAGGATTGTTTTTGTTAATTTCCAACGAAAATAGTACGAATATATTTATATGTTCAATTTAGGTCAGCGATTTCTGAGATGAAGGATCCAAATTACTATGCAGACTTGTACAATGAATATGAAAAAAACCCAAAGAAGATTAGAGTCCTTGATAGTACTCTAAGGGAAGGAGAACAACACCCGGGAGTTTCATTTACCAACAAGCAAAGAATTCAAATTGCTTGGATGTTAGATTATTTTGGAGTTGATCAAATTGAAATTTCTCCGATTGTATCAAATGATCACAAAGAAGCAGTAAAGACAATTATCAAACAAGGATTAAAAGCAGATATTATTTCTCATGGACGAGCTCTAAAAGAAGACATTGATGTTTCACTTAGCTGTGATGCAAAGTGGTGTGCAGCTTATCTGGGTATTTCAGATATTCACCTAAAGGATAAACTCCGCATAACACGAGAACAGGCAATGGAAAGAGCAGTGGAGACAGTAGAGTATGCAAAGTCTCATGGATTAAAAATTAGATTCACAGTAGAAGATGGAAGTAGAGCCGAACCAGAATTTCTCTTAAAGATGTGTACCGCAATTGAAGAAGCTGGAGTGGACAGAATTAGTCTCCCAGATACGGTTGGGATATTACGTCCGGTTGGAATGTATAATTTTGTGAAAAGGGTTAGAGAGGTAGTAGATGTTCCGCTGGATGCTCATGTTCATAATGATATCGGTTTTGCACTAGCAAATGCATTTGCTGCATGTGATGCAGGAGTGGATCAAATACACACTACAATTGATGGAATTGGAGAGAGGACAGGAATTCCACCCCTTGCTGAAGTTTCAGTTGCGCTAACTTATCTTTACAAATCACCAAATGATTTCAGATTAGATATGCTTCAAGACCTGTCAAGACTCATCGAAGATTATACCTCGATTAGACCTTATGACTCAAAACCAATTGTAGGAACCTCAGCATACAAACACAAGGCAGGAACCCACCTTGCAGCAATTTTGAAAAACCCTGCAGCTTATGAACCGATTCCCCCCAGAGCAGTGGGTAACAGAAGAAGGATTGTTTTTGGAGAACTTGCAGGAAAAACAGGAGCTTCTTATCTAATGTCCATATTAGGACTCGAAAAGAACGACGAATCTGCAAAAGCAGTTGCAGCTGGACTCAAAAATCTCAGAATGGGAGATCTTATTGAGTTACCTCTAGAAGATAGACTTGAAAAAAAGATAATTAATGACGAAAAAGGAGAAAAATCCGAGGAATAGTAATGGTAAAATGTAACGAATGTGATGCAGATATCTCCATACCAAACGATGCTCTAGAAGGAGAAATCGTAACATGTCCTGAATGCGGAGCAAGCTTCGAGTTAGCAAAAGGTTCAGATGGTTTTGATCTAAAGCCAGCCCAGACGGTTGGTGAGGATTGGGGACAGTGAGTCCTGATGTTACGATTCTTTACGATACCATCCGATGGGAAGAAAAAGCTCTACTAGAAGCTGGTAAAAAAAAGAGCATAAATATTCAGATGGTTGATTGTAAGAAATTATCATTAGATTTAGAGAAACAACCAGAAGAATACGGAGCAGTAATTCAGAGATGTGTCAGCTATTACAGAAACTTACATTCAACTGCAGCACTGGAAGGTTTGGGGGTAAATGTGATAAATTGTCTTAATACCGGAGTTTTTGCTGGAAATAAATTATTCACACACATGTTGCTAAAACAACATGGCGTGCCAACACCAAATGCAACTGTTGCGTTTTCTAAAGATGCTGCAATTGAAGCTCTAGAGGAGCAAGGATATCCCAAAGTAATTAAACCAACAGTTGGAAGCTGGGGAAGATTAATCTCAAAACTTAACGACAAAGATTCTGCTGAAGGGATTATTGAGAGTCGAGAAAAAATGTATCCAATTTATCAAGTTCATTATTTAGAAGAATTTGTAAAACGGCCACCAAGAGACATTAGAGCAATAATGGTAGGAGATAAGATTGTTGCCGCAATTTACAGAACTTCTGGAGATGGTAGATGGAAAACCAACATGGCCCTTGGTGGAACTGCAACACCATGTGAGGTCACATCTGAAATGGAGGAAATGTGTATCAAGGCAAAAAATGCAGTTCAAGGTCAGATAGTAGGCGTGGATTTGATGGAAAGTGATGAGAAAGGGTTGGTAGTTCATGAAGTTAACAACACAACAGAATACAAGAATACCGTCAGGGTGTGTGATGTGGATATACCTTCATTAATGCTAGACTATGCAATGCAATCTGGCAAGTAAGAATTGGACACCTCATTTACAATAACATCAAGATTTGCAGTAAAGATGCTGGAGAAAGCACTTCGTTTGTACACTCCATCACGTAATGAAAGTGCACTGGCTGAATTTCTTGCAGACAAGTGCGATGACATGGGATTTGAAGATATACAAATAGACGAGGTAGGAAATATTATTGCAAAGAAAGGTTCCGGATCTCCAAAGATTCTTCTTTGTGGCCATATGGATGTGGTTCCTGGAAAAGTTAAGGTAAGAAAAGAAGGAAATTCACTTTACGGGCGAGGTGCCTCGGATGCAAAAGCCCCCCTTATGGCCATGCTGTTTGCAGCAGCTTCGGTTGAAAATAATAACGGTACAGTAATTTTTGTCGGAACAGTAGATGAGGAAGGTAATGCAACTGGAATTAAAAATCTAGTTAAAAAAGACCTCGATGTTGATTATGCAGTGTTTGGAGAACCAAGCGGAATTCACCAAGTAACAATTGCATACAAAGGAAGACTTGCTATTAATCTCAAAGTAACGGTGGAGGATAGTGCACATGCTAGTGCACCCTGGCTTTCAAAAAATGCCATTGAGGAGGCAATGATATTTACAAACGAGCTCAAAAACGGATTAGAACAAGGGCAAGAAGAAAAAACCAAGGGAATGCTTCTAACTGTATCACAAACAGAGATTACCGGAGGAACAAGTCACAATGTTACACCAAAAGAATGTGTTACTACATTTGACATTAGAATTCCAGTTGATATGAATTGCAAATCAGTAGAGCAAAAAATTGCAACTTTGGTAAAAAACATCTCTGAGCGAAGAGGAGTAGAGGCATTTTACTCAATACTTGATGAAACAGAACCATTTGAGGCACCTCACAACTCTCCAATTGTAAGAGCGTTTACGCTTGGAATAATGGAAGTAGAACACGTTCGGCCAACTTTGATTCGAAAGACTGGAACCGGAGACATGAATGTGGTTGGAAACCAGTGGGACATTCCTGTTGTCACATACGGTCCGGGTGACCCTCATGAGGCGCATACAATAGATGAAAAGGTCTCAATTGATGAGTACCTAAAAGGAATTGAAATTTTGAAGAAAACCCTTCATCACCTAAAACGACTTCACGATAATAAAATGAACATACAGTAATGCTTTGGTTTGTCGGGTTAGGAATCTCCGGGGCAAAATCCATATCCCTTGAGGCTCAAGAGATTTTATCAAAAGCAGATATTGTTTACTTGGAGCAATTTACAAGCCCAATTGGAAAATTAGATTTAGCCAAGATAAAAAAAATGACTAAAGGTGAATTCAAGTCTGCAAAAAGATGGCTAGTTGAGGATGGACAAGAAATTTTAAAAAATGCAAAACGACAAAGGGTAGTTTTACTTTCTTATGGAGATCCATATATTGCCACAACTCATATTGAATTGCGAACTCGTGCCATCCAAGAAAAAATAAAAACACAGTCAATTCATGCATCATCTTCTTTGACTTCAATGATAGGGGAGTGTGGTCTTCATTTTTACAAAATTGGAAGAATGGCAACAATAATGAGTGAGATGAAATCACTTACCACTCCATACTATGTAATTTATAAAAACATCATTGAAGGGAACCACACCATTTTACTATTAGAGTATAATCAGGACCAAGATTTTTTCTTGGATCCAAAAGATGCTTTGTTGGGGTTAATTGATGCTGAAAAAGGTCAGAAAAGGAATGTCGTAAATTCGTCAACCTATGCAATTGTTGCATCAAGGATAGGATTCAAGAATCAGTCCATTACCTCAGGAAAAATATCCAGCTTGCAAAAAATGGATTTCGGAAAACCCCCACACACGGTAATAATAACAGGGCAGCTTCACTTTACAGAATCAGACGCCCTCAAAATTCTTAGTAATTGTATTGATGAGCCGTTTGATAATTCTGAGAAAACAAAAAAAATTTCAGTTCAGATGATGAAAAAGTATGTCCCAATGGTTAGAGAAGCATTAGAAGAGGTGGAACCATATTACAAAGGCCAAAAGGAATTCAAAGTTATTTTGGAAAATGCAGAGCTTTACATTCAGGATGCGGAAAAATTTTTAGAAGACGGACAAGATGAAGTCGCTATCCTTAGTATTGGCTACGCCGATGGATTAGTTGATGCGTTAAGATTAGCAAAAGGTTTAGAGCCTAAAATGTAATTATCGATGAATTAAAGAGAGAGGGATAATTTAGGAAATAAAGTTGAAATCAATAGAAAAATTAATTTTATCATCAATGTATGTTGCGTCAATTAGCAACAAAACCCCTGTAGAGATAATTAAAGAAAAGGGAGGGATCACTGAGAAGGTAATTGATTTGAAGATTGATGAGTGCATAGCAAATCAACTTGTTAACAAAGACAGAAAAAATTTGACTGAGTTTGGGCGAACTTCACTTAAGGTTGTCTTAGCTGGAGGAGTTTTCGATATTATTCATCCGGGACACATTCACACATTAAATGCAGCCAAAGAACTTGGAGACGTTTTGATTGTAGTAATTGCCACTGACAAGACCGCTGAAAAGATGAAAAATCGTCTCCCCCTCCATAATCAGGATCAGAGAAAAATGCTAGTAGACGCCCTCTCAGTAGTAGATTTGAGTGTCGTAGGTCACGAAGGAGATATTTTCAAAACAGTTGAATTTATTCGTCCTCAAATTATTGCTTTGGGCTATGATCAAGTACATCAAGAAAAGTTCATCACGGAAGGTTGTAAAAAAATAAATCTCGAGGCAAAAGTTGCGAGACTTCAATCACCTATTCCCGAAGTATCAAGTTCAGTTATAGAAAAAAAATACGGCAAGAGCATTCACGACATTTAGATTATTTTCCATTAATTGGGATCATTATTGTTACTTTAGAACCATCAGAGAGTTTGGCAGTTTTCCGCAAATTCCTTTTTGAAATTAATTCAATGGTCGATGTGTCATGATGTGTTCTCTCTAATCGAATAAACTCGCAGTCAAACGAAGAATTTAATTTTGCATTGAAGCATTTTACCCATCCATAGGTTCTCTTTCCATCAGAGTAACCATCAATACGCATACCTTCCAAACCTCCAAATTGTCTAATTGCCTCAGTGTATTCTTTTTTTTCCAATTTTACGTTAAATGTTCCAGGAAATGGAATATAGCCAATTTTTGATTTGAACTGTTTTGTGTATCCTTTTAGTGACATATAGTATGCACCCTCACCCATTCCAGAAACTAAAATTCCTTTTAACAAAACATTTGATGGGGATGAGCTGAGGCTTTCGTGTAGTTCATGTGAAAGTTTGACCATTTCGGAATATCCTTTTGGTGTAATTTTGATAGAGATTTTTTTTCCACTAATTATTCGCTCAATAAAATCACTGCTCTCAAGCTCATGCAAATGCTTGGATGCTGCTTGCTGAGATTTTTTTATGTTTTTTCCAAGTGATGAGGTAGTAATTGCAATAAAGTTGTGCTTTGCTCCTTTTGATAAAAGATGTGTAAGAGTTAGAATGTGCTGAATTTTTAGTTCAGTCATCTAGAAACCCTATACTATGCCTAGTTCACCAAATGTTTTTAGAGTTAAACCATCAGAGTTTGATAATTTAGCAACTCTGTGACCTATAACACATTCAATACCGGCATTTCTTGCAGCTTCTAAAAGTCTCTGAGTGATTATCCCATCTAGAAGAAGATATTTGATTCCAGATTGAGTAGATAGCTTGCTTACTACTTCGCTAATTGGAACTTTGAAGATCTCTTTTTGGTTTTCGTCTAGAGCTACTGCTTCAAGTGTCTCATTAAGATCCGGAAAAACTTTTGATGCCAACTCAGCTATTGGTTGATCATCTTCGTTTTTGAGAGCTGGTGTAGCAGGTCCGCCCGCTTCAATCTCTTCTTTAATGGATTTTAGAATTTCATCTAATCTTTGTGGAGTTAACTCTTCAACTTCCACACCGTTATCTGCCTGAATTGCATAATCGAGGTGTACCATAGATTTGAGCTCTTTTAGAATGAATCCTCCAGCTCTGTCACCATCAAGGAAGGCAACCACATGTTCTTTGGTTTTGCAAAGTTCTTTAATCGATTCATCAATTTTCGCACCTTCAATTGCAACTACATTGTCATACCCTGCCCTTAGTAGATTAATCACATCGGCTCGTCCCTCCACTAAAATTATCCAAGTTGAGTCAAACAAGCCGGAACTGCATGTCAGTTTTGATGGACCGTATGTGGTTAGTTTACCAGAATCACCTTCATGCACATGTTTTAGCATGGTTTCTCCTTCGCTTACTGTTTTAGTGGCCCATCGTTGTTTGATTTCTTTTGCACGTCTTACAATATCGTCTTTCTTTGCTGCCCTTACGTCATCAATTGATTCCAATCGGAACTTGCAATCAAATGGACCAACTTTGTCTATGCTTTCAACTCCTGCTGCAATTAATGCACATGTATCAATATCAGTACTCATTGGGATAACAGCTCCACCGGTAGTTGTATTTGAAGTTGATTTTGATTCTACTTCTATACGTCCGACCTTAGAAACTCGTTGCAGCTCATTCAGATTCATCTCCGGACCTAACAGTCCTTCTGTTTGGCCGAAGATTGCACCGATTATATCTGCCCTTTCAACGAGCCCATCAACTTCATAGGAAAGTTTAACGTGATATTTGACAATTCCTGATTGAGGCATAAATTGTTCATCTCCTTAATTTTCATGGTTATCTTTTCGTTTCTGGATATATGAGGGTATCGCAAAGACTTGAGCCAATCTTTAAAAAAATTCAAAAATTATCTAAAATAATTTCAATACACATTAGAGAAATTAAAAAATGAAAAATAAAGTGCAGATTTATTCAGTGCTAAAAGAGTGACCACATGAACAGGAATTTGTAACATTTGGATTGTTGATTTTAAATCCAGATCCCATTAGGCTTTCAATATAGTCTACGTTTGCACCTTTTAGATGATCTACACTGTAGCTGTCTATGATTAGTTTTACGCCGTTTTCTTCTAGAACCAAGTCATCTTCTTCTGGTGCTTTTTCAAAGCCCATACCATAAGAAAGACCTGAACAGCCTCCACCTTGTACGTATACTCTAAGGTATTCTGGATTCTCTGCCTCTTCTTTCATAAACTCAGCAATCTTCTCTGCAGCTTTTGTAGTAACTGTTACCAATTTTTGGGTTTGTTCAGATGCCATAATAACTCAAAATGTTGCTTCAAATTATAATAAGCTTTTCCCCCTAGACACACTAGTAAATCAGGAAAAAACAATTCTAGCCTAAGAATTTTATTAAATTTCTACCAAAATATGAGTTATTGCTGATTTTGGATTGGTACGGAAATATCGGATGCAATAACTATTCCAATAACTTCATCATCGTTAATTATAGGAAGTTTACGAATTTTTTTTGAGGACATTATTTCTGCAGCAGTGTTGATGTCAGTTTTTGGATTTATAGAAATTAGTGGGGTAGACATTATTCTTCTAATTGGAGTATCTGCAGGATAAGAGTGAGCAATTATTTTTACTGTAAGATCTTTGTTTGTGACCATACCAACAGGAATTTGATTTTCAAGAACTATAATGGCACCTATGTCGGAACTTTCCATTAATTTTGCAGCCTCCAAAGCAGATACGTTTGAATTAACAGACAGAATAGAATTATCAATAATTTCCTTTATCCATAATTGGGGCTTCGTGCTTTTGGTATCCATGATAGGACATGTGAACAGAAATATTTCAATGGCTAAATTGAATCTCAGCTTTGATAATGATGTTCATCAAAATCAGACCCCAGGGCAACTTTTAAAATCACAGTAGAAGCAGTGGTCTGAAATTTAAGATCCTTATCAGATGCAAAATTACGAAATACTTGGGTTAGTAACTGCTCAGTAAATACAGACCACTTCATTCCCAAGTCATGTTGTATGATAAAAGAATGCAAGTTTCCATCTATTCGGTGGTCAGAGTTCATTCCAGATGCCCTCATGTAATCCTCCAAAGTTTCAATGCAGCGCTCCAAATCATAACCCCCTTTTATGAACATAACAGTGTTTTTTATCATTGGGAAAATTATGTTAATTATTTCATCAATATCTCGTCCATCAAGTTCCTCTCCCAAGGTAACGAGAATTTCTTTTGGAACAGGAATCATTCCAATTTTCTCAGCGTATCTTTCCCATTGGATGTATTTTTCAAGAATTTGTTTTACAAGGACATTTTGTGAAATTTTTTTTTGTTTGGCTTCTCCATCAAGTTTGTCTATCAGTGTCTCAGGAAGTCTGTAGGTAATGCTTCTAGTAGTTTCTTTTTTCTGTTGTTGCTTTCTTGATACCACCATAAGTCTTAACAAGGCATTCATCTGGTCAGTTATTAATTCATGTTTCTAGACAAATGAAAATAAGAAGGAAATTGGGATTAGCTTATTTTTTTGATTTGTTGACAAAAGCAGTCATTCTCTCTTTTCTGTCGGGGTGAGTAAAGCAGTTTCTCCATGCAAGTAATTCAACTGCAAGACCTGTATCAAGGTCAGCATTTCTTCCTTTGTTGATGGCAATCTTTGACATCTGAACACCCATAGTAGAGTTTGCTGCAATTTGCTGTGCCATCTTTAAGACTTCTTCTTGTAATGATGCAAGAGGTACTACTTGGTTTACCAAACCAATCTCTTTTGCTTCATCTGCTTTTACCATCTTGCCAGTATAGACAAGTTCTTTTGCTTTTGCTATTCCCACAATTCTCATCAATCTTTGTGTTCCTCCCCATCCAGGAGGAATACCGATTGTAACTTCAGGTTGACCTAGTCTTGCAGTATCGGCTGCAATTCTAATATCACATGACATTGCAAGTTCGCAACCACCTCCCAATGCAAAGCCGTTGACGGCTGCAATTGTTGGTTGTCTCACAAGCTCAACTGTAGATGTTACAAGCTGACCTGTTTTTGCGTACTCTACTGATTCGTCTGCAGTAATTTTTGACATGTATTCAATGTCAGCTCCTGCAGAGAATGCCTTTTCGCCTTCGCCAGTAAGAATAATTACTTTGACGTTATCATCAAGGCTTAGATTCTCAAAAGTCTTGATAAGCTCTTTTGCAACATCAATGTTCATTGCGTTTAGCTTGTCTGGTCTGTTGATTTTGACTGTACAAATGCCATCAGAAGTAGATGTAGTAACTAGTGACATGATAATTTGCCAATGGGTATGGGAATTAAATGTTCTCTATTTTCCGCGTATCTTGCCCCATTGAGCTAATGCAGATGCAGCTGCAATCCAAGTTCGAAGGTCTTGGTATACTGGAATATTGTGTTTCTCAACCAATTTTATCATTTTTTCAGTATATGGGCCACCGTTACAGCCAACTAGTATTGGTTTGGTCTTTTTCTTTGAGAAATCATCTAGATGACCAACAATTGTTTCTTCAAGTGGATCATCTTGGAAAACAAACCATGGCATAGCAATATCAATATTCTTTTCATCATAAAATTGCTGAATGACAAACCGATAATCATCGGCAGTTGCACCACCACCTACATCTGCTGGATTACCATTATGAATAGGAACAGTTGGTGGAAAACGAGCCTTCATTTTTTTGAGAAGTTGTGGTGACAACTTTCCTATTGTAAGACCTAACCTTTCTAAATGATCAATTCCACCAATCATTGGACCGGCGCCATTACTAGTCAAAGCAACACGATTACCCTTTGCAGGAGGTTGCCATGCCAGTGCCTTTAAGACTCCAACTAGTTCCTGATAACTATCAACTGAGATAATTCCTGCTTGTTTGAATGCACCCATGATAATAGCATTTGACCCTCCAAGAGAACCTGTATGTGATGCTGCTTGTTTAGCACCAAGAGCAGTTCTTCCACTCTTCCAAATAACGATTGGTTTCTTCTTTTCTTTCATTACACGCTTTGCAGTATTGATGAATTTTCGTCCATCACCAAATCCTTCAACATATAATCCAATTACTTTTGTTTGAGGATCACTTGCAGCATACCATATCATGTCTGCTTCATCAACATCAGAGCGATTACCATAACTGATCATTTTTGATAAACCAAACAAATCAGCACTTTCCAACATACTAATTCCCATTGTTCCACTTTGTGAGAAAAATGCAACAGGACCTAGTTTAGATCGTACCATTCTTTCTTGTCCTTGGAATGCACAATCAAGCCTATTTGCTGCGTTGAACATTCCAATACAATTAGGACCAACTACACGGATTTTGTGTTTTATGGATAATTCTTTTACCTCAGCTTCCATTGCAGCCCTGTTACCACCAAGTTCTTTGCCGCCACCAGAAACTATTACAACATTGTGAATTCCCTTCTTAGCACATGTTTTCATAATAGGTCCACACTCTGCAAGATCAATACAGACAACAACCAGTTCAACCTCTGCAGTTATTGCATCTAATGATGGATAACACTTGATTCCAAGAATTGACTCTTGTTTAGGATTAATTGGATACACTTTACCTTTGTAATCTTGTTTCCCAAGTGCATCTAATACAGAATTACCAATCTTTCCGGGTGTTGCAGATGCGCCAATTAGTGCAACAGACTTTGGAGTAAAGAATGACTCCATTGATGTAATGTTTGGTTTTACTTTAGAAATTGAATTTTTCTTTAATTCTTTGTTGAGAATAATTTTTGCATCAACTACGAAATGTGATTTTGGATAAACAATTACGGGGTTAAAGTCTATACTGTTAATGTAATCTGCATTGTCTACGCCTAATTTTCCAATTTGTGCTAACATTTTTGCAACCATATTGAGATCAATTGGTGCACTTCCTCTGAATCCTTTAAGAAGTGCTGAACCCTTGAGTTCGTTAATCATAGATTTTGCATCAGAAGTCGTTATTGGAAGCATTCTAAATGCTACATCTTTCATAACTTCAGTCATTATACCTCCCAGTCCTACCATAATGATAGGGCCAAATTGAGAATCGTTTTGAACACCAACAATTAGCTCCACACCTTTGGGAACCATCTTTTCAAGAAGAATTCCCTTAACGTCAACTCCTTTCTTTTTAGATAGTCTGCCGTACATATCTTTGAACGTCTTTTTTACATCATCTACATTCTCAAGACCAACTTTGACACCACCAACCTCTGTCTTGTGTAAGATTTGTGGAGATACCACTTTCATGACAAGTGGAAAGCCAATTTTTTTTGCTTGCTTTGCTGCATCTTCAGCAGATGTTACAAGGGCATATGGTGGAACTTTGACTCCATAAGTTTTGAGAATTGATTTTGATAGTTCTTCTGTGATAACTTTGTGTTTAGTTTTGATTGTTTCTTCGAAAATTTTTTGAACCGCACTCATGAGCCGATCCATGACAACAAAACTCAGTATATTAAACTTTGGTCAAAGATTAAACAAAGTTTTGAAATTATTGTAAAAATTATTCATATTGGTTTTGACAATTGAAATATTTTCATCAATATCATATTTAATTTTTTGAGGATTAAGATATGAAATGTTTTGTAGTTTTTCCTCAGTCTTATCAAGCCACAGATTTATCATTTCTTCAGTTACCTCTAAATGAAATTGAAGTCCAACTGCACTTTTGAATTGAAATGCTTGATTCTGGTAATCCTTTGAACTTGCCAGTCTAATAGCACCTTCTGGTAAATCAAAAGTATCAGCATGCCAGTGAAAAACCGTGAAAGGGTTGTCAAATCCTGAAAACAGGCTCGAATTTCCCTCTGAAACTAAATCGTTGTAAAACCCAATTTCCTTTTTTGGACCGCTGTACACTTTTCCACCAAAAGTTTTAGCGATAAGCTGAGCGCCCAAACAGATTCCTAGTACGGGTATATTTTTCCCTACACTTTTTTTTATGAGTTTTTGTTCTTCTTGTAAATAAGAAAGTTCATCATTGACACTTTCAGGCGCTCCTAAAATTACAACTAGTGAATGTTCTTTTTCGGGGAGCTTTTCGTGTTTTGCGTTAATCGAAGTAATACTAAACCCATCTTCTTTTAGAAGGCCACCTAAATATCCCGAACCCTCCATTCGGGTATTTTGAACAAGCAAAACATCAGACATGATTGACTTTAAGCAAAAGTGCTTAATATGTTAAGGTAAATAATTTAGTGTGCTTGTAACTGAACAGGAAATAATTGAGATAAAAGATTTTGTTTCTCAATTAAACTGTATGAAAAAAAGTCTAGTTGTCGTTGAGGGAAAACGTGATTCTGCTGCATTGAAAAAAATTGGTTTTTCAGGAAAAGTTGTAGAGTTTCACAAGTTTGGAGGGATGATAAATTTTGTAGACTCGGTTGCAGGCCATGAAAATCTTATCATACTTTTTGATGGAGACAGAAAAGGAAAGCACCTTACTGGAAAAATAACTAATCTCTTAGAGAGAAGGACAAAAATAGATTTGACATTCAAAAGAAAACTAACATCAATTACAAAAGGAAAAATCAGATTTATTGAACAGTTAGTATGTTACGAGTCTTTTATTGCCTAAGGCCAGATTCCTCGTTGATTAAAGGCCTCTAGAACTCTTTCTACGGCCAACACCATCGTCGCTCTCCTCATGTCAATCTTGTGTTTCTTTGAAAGGGCATATGCATCCTTGAATCCTTGAGTGATGTTGGCCTCCATCTTACTTGCAACCTCGTCAAAGGTCCAATAATAGCCCATGTTGTTTTGCACCCATTCTAGGTAAGAGATACAAACACCACCAGAGTTGGCCAAAATATCAGGAATTACCAAAATATTCTTTTTGTATATTATTGGATCTGCTTCTGGTAATGTTGGGCCATTTGCAGCTTCGGCAATAATTTTGCACTTAAGGTCCTTGGCTATTTTTGCGGTAATTTGATTCTCTAGAGCCCCAGGTACCAGAATATCACATTTAGTGGTAAGTAATTCTTCAGTTGAGATTTTTTTACTTCCAGGAAATCCAACGACAGAACCAGTTTTTTCTTTGTAAGCTATAATTGTCTCTGTCTTTGCACCTTTTGGAATTGAAATTGAACCTTTAGAGTCACTAACTCCAATTACTGTCGCACCCATCTTTTCAAGATAGATTCCAGAAAATGTTGACGCGTTTCCAAATCCCTGTAAAACAACTTTGGCGCCCTTTAGATTAATTTTCAATACTTTGGCAGCTTCTCTTACTGTATATGCTGCACCTAAACCAGTTGCAACATTTCTTGCAAGCGAACCCCCCATCGAAATTGGCTTTCCAGTAATTACACCTGGAGAATATTCGTTGCCGTTTAATTTGCTAAATGTATCCATGATTTGAGTCATTTCTCTACCCGTTGTGTAAACATCAGGAGCTGGAATATCTTTTCGAGGTCCAATAATTTCAGAAATCTTGTATGCAAATCCTCTAGTGAGTCTATCTAGCTCGCCCTCACTGATTTTTTCTGTTTTTGGGTTTACATAGATTCCACCTTTACCGCCACCCATTGGAATATTCACAATAGCACATTTCCATGTCATCCAGGAAGATAACGCCATTACTTCACGTTCCATGTACTCTACACCACCTTCAGGATTAAAATAACGAATACCTCCTTTGTAGGGACCCCTGTCATTGTTATGTTGACTTCTAAAACCTGTGAAAATTCTAATTTTACCGTTATCCATTTTGACTGGAATTTTAACTCTCATCATTTTATTTGGCATTGCAAGATATTTTCGCAATTCTTTGTCTTTAATGCCTAGTATATCACATGCATCATCGACTTGTTTTGTTGCATTAGCAAATGGATCTACCTTAGCCAAGTTGCTCATTTTTGAAATACAATGATTATATAGTTTTGGTTGAAAATCGATGATCGCATTCTAACAATCTAAAATTAAATGTAGACCTTTTTGTGATTCATCTTTCTATCCAGTTTGTCAATTGCCTCATCAAGTGACCTGATGTTCATTTCTAGAAAATTTGAGAGATGGTAAATTGCACCGTATTTTTCACCAATCTTTGAGACCATGTTGTTTTTTTCAAGTACTTTCATGTGGTGCTGAACGGCTTTGTAATCCAGGTGTAGAACTTTGGATAGCTGGTGAGTATTGAGGGGGTCTTCAAGTAACAACATAATTATTCGCAATCTTGTAAAGCCTCCCCTTGTGCTGGTAAACAGGTAAAACAAGAGCTTGCGAGTTTCTTTATCTGATTTTCGTTCTTCAGATTCAGATCTTAATTGAATGATTTTTTTGAATTCTAGTAGTTGTTCTGTGCTCAAGTTGTTTACCTAATATGATATGTGAAAATTTTGCTTAAAACCCTATTTCCAAATCGTTTCCATATCTTTTCCAGAAAAGACCAGATAATTACCCTTAAATTGACTTGAAGGGAACTTGACATATCATGATGGCATCACGCGGTTACGATATGACCCCAACAATGTACTCGCCAGACGGTAGAATCTACCAAGTAGAGTATGCAATTGAGACCGTAAAGCGAGGAACCTTAGCACTAGGAATTAAAACCAAAGAAGGAGTCATTATGGCAGTTGAAGAAAAACCCAGAGCACTTCAAACAAGCAACGTAACCCAAAAGATTTTTCAAGTTGATTTTCATATTGGTGTAGCAGCTGCAGGATACATTCCAGATGCCAGAGTCCAAGTAGATAATGCAAGACTATTCTCACAGGGAAGCAAGATGACCTATGATGAGGCAGTAGAAGTTGGAACCGTTGCAAAACACCTAGCAGATCAATCCCACCAATTTACTCAATATTCAGGAGTTCGTCCAAATGGCGTTGCTTTGATTATTGCAGGAGTTGACCAGAAGGGGGAGTCGATCTATGTGACTGATCCTAGCGGAACTTTTGTCCAGTATGCTGCAATTGCAATTGGTGCAGGTTCTGATGATGTTAATGCATTTTTAGAGAAAAATTATGATTCTGACATGAGTTTGGAGGATGCAGCATCACTTGCTATTGCAGCAATCAACCTAAAGGATGAGAAAAAGGAAGGAGTAGAAAACGTAAAGATGGCAAAGGTCACTACAAAAACTAAAGAGTTTGAAAAAATTTCTGAATCAGATGTAAAAAAATATTCTCAAAATGCTTCCAAGTTTACCGCATAACAAGCTAAATGTAGTTAGATTTGAAAATCATTCAAACTGTGTAACCGAGATGATAATCAAATGGGTTTAGGAAGTTATTGGGGAGAAGTAATAGATGTACTTCGTGAAATCATCCCAGTATATGACAAGGTAAACTCTTACATCTCACTTGGCAAAGACGTAGAGCATAGAAATCGTGGAATAAGGGGTAGGGTACTTCCAGGAAATAAAATTCTTGATGCAGGTTCTGGTTTTGGAAACATGTCAAAGACAGCATCAGAGCAGTGTAATGAAGATATTTCAATTACTCTTTTCGATCCATTAGTTCCAATGCTAAAAAACACCGGCACATATTTTGAGAAAACCCCAGACATGGTAAACGGAGTATTTGAGCACATTCCGTTCAGAGAAGCAGAGTTTGATGCAGTACTTTGTGGTTATTCACTTAGAGATGCTATTAATCTAAGAATTGCAATTTCAGAGATTCACAGAGTTTTGAAAAAAGATGGGAGATTTGTAATCGTTGATTTGGGAAAACCTGACAAGGCATTTATCAGATTTGGCGTCTCATTTTACCTCAGAGCAATTCTTCCGATTTTGGCATTAATTGCAGGAGGTAGACTGGGGCTAAAGTTTGCAACTCTTTATGGAACCTACAAAAGATGGCCTAAAAACAAAAAGCTGGAAGAGCTCCTTTTAGAAAAATTCTCCAGAATAGAATTTGAGAAAGATCTTATGGGTGGGGCAATAATGATTGCAGCATACAAATGAACAGAGTTCTACTTTTTGTAAATATAACTGGTCTAATTATTGGAATTTCATATGGTCTTCATGGTCCCATTCTTCCAATTTTTGCTAAAAACGTAATCGGAGCATCCTACTCTGAGCTGGGCCTTATTGGTCTGGCAAATTTTGTCCCGTACATGTTCATTCCAGTTCTTGTAGGAGTTCTTCTTGACAAGTTCAATAATGGATATCTTCTTGCCATTGGTGCATCAATTAATTCTGTATCTATCTACCTTCTCTCCATTGCACAATCCGTTCCAGAAATTATGGGCTATAGAATAATGACAGGGGTAGCACATGCTTTTTTTTGGCCTCCATGTGAATCCATCATTTCTAATGAGAGCACCGAAAAAAACAGAGTTAGAAATATTTCGTGGTTTACAATGTTTTTTGTTTTAGGATTTATGATAGGACCTCTTCTCGGAACGATATTTCTAGAAGAGATTGACATTACATATAGAATTCTTTTCCAGGTGACTGCCTTTATTTTGGCAACTGCGATAATTTCTGCACTTTTAGTTTCAAGGAGAAAAAAAAAGTATCAACACGAGAGATTTTCCTTTGCATCAATTAAGGAGTTGAAGAAATTCCCTGAAGTCATTATTCTTTTGATCTTTTGCACCTCATCGTTTGGGATAATTCTTTCAATATATCCTGCGTTTCTAAATGACAAGGGAATGGCAGACACTGACATTTTGCTGTTATATTTTGCATTTGGAGTATCGCGTGTTGTATCGCTTGCCCTGGCAGGAAAGTTCTCTAGGCGAACTAGTCAAACTCTGATTGCCGCTACACTGACAATCTCTTTGGGTTTAGCGCTGTCGGTGGTTGCAGACTCTATCATTGTCTTTGCAGTTGCCCTAGTGCTTATGGGGTTCGGCTTTAGCATATTCTTTCCCTTAACTCTTGAGATAATCCTGAGCAAAACAAGAAAAGAGATTTCTGGCAAAATAATTGGAGCATATGAAACAATTTTTGGAATCGGATGGGCAATTGGTCCCGCAGTAGGTGGACCAATCACCCAGTCCTTTGGTGCTCAAGCACCATATCTGCTGTTTTTCATAATTGGATTAGGAGTAGCAACACTTGCGATAGTTTCAAGAAAAAAGCTGGAACCCAGAAGAATTCAGAGAATTTAGTTGCTCAATAATCAGAGGCACAGCAAAAAATTTTGAAAAACATTACCTTTAATTTCAAACAAAGTCATTTGATACCATGATTGAATACTTTCTGAATATTGTTGGAAGTGAGTGGATAATCATAATTTTTGTCGCGCTAATTTTATTTTTAGGATCTGGTCAACTTCCAGGAGCGGCAAAAAAGCTTGGAAAAGTATTCAGCCAATACAATGATATGAAAACAGATATTCAAAATCAGCTAAAAGAAGTTTCAAACGATAGCCTGAATATTTCAGGTCCGGTAGAAAATGATAGGCAAAAAAATGAAATCATTGCAAAATCTATGGGAATTAAACCAGAGGGAAAAACAGATGAGCAGTTGCAAAAATTGATTTCAGGTAGAATTGGTCAAAAAAAGATTGATGATTCTGAAAATTCAAAATCAGATTAAGTTATTTTACTTTTTTTATCCTATAGAGATTTTTGTCTAGTCGTTTTTTTGCAAATTTGTAATAGTCTGGAACAATCTCAAAACCCAAAAACTGTCGTCCATTGGATTTGCTTACTACTGCAACTTGTCCTGAGCCTAAAAATGGGTCTAAAACAATATCTTTTTTCTCGCTAGAATATTTTAATAGTTTTTCAATTAATTCAGCTGGAAGTTTTGTGGGTGTTTTTTCATCACCAGTCCAATACTCTCTTTTGATTTCCCAGACATCTTCTTTATCCTTGTAATGTAAACTTCTTCCTTCTTTAGTCCTGTCTTCTTTGTTGAATCTAGAAAAAGGGAAAAAATTTCGTTTCTCATTATTTTTGCAAACATAAAGGCAATGATAGTGAGAAGTTACAAACTTTTTTCTTGTCACGACTCCAAATTGGTATTTCCATATAATGTGATTAATTGTTATAAATCCTACATCATCCAATGCCTGAAGAATATCTTTAAGATTATTCCATCCAGAAAAAACGTACATGCTTCCTGATTCTTTTAGTACTCGATAAACTTCCTTCATCCAAGAATGGGAAAAATCATAATAATCCTCAGGTTTGATTTCATTGTATCCTGAAATAACTCTGGATGAAATGCGATTATAATTTGCCTTTTTTGCCTTAAAATTAATGGCAAAGGGTGGATCAGTTATCACTAGATCAATTTTGTTTTTGGGGATAGATTTCATCCCTTCAATACAGTTTAGATTGTAAATTTTGTTAATTTCGATTTTCTTCAAATTTAGAATTCAAAATTATTCCCCATCTTAATAATGTCGTGAAACCATGGATTAGAAAACACTCAACCAATAAATTTCGAATGAGTTTCAACAAATTTGAGATTAATTGAAATTTTCATGTCCTAAATGTAAATCAAAAATAGAGATTCAAAAAACCTTCAACAAAAAAATGCACGTATCTTGTAACAATTGTGGAATAGAGGATTTGCTTGAATTTTCAAAAAATTATGATGAGGTGTTTTTAGAATTTTTATCAAGATTTGATGAGGGGTTAGTATCAGAGAAGGGAATCTCTGAGAATCTAAAAGATGAGGGGATCGTAAGAGATGAAAATGAAATAAAGAAAATGATAGGCCAAAACAAGCCAGACATGATAACTGAGAATATCCTTTATTCCAAAAAGGACTATATCTCAGAGTACAAGGTTTTGAAAAATCCCGAGCCAGAAATGGGCTGTAAAGTAGATGAGATGGGTCTAGAAGATGAAATTACTAGAGATCTTAAAAAAATTCAGATAAATCAGTTTTACAAATTCCAAGAAGAGTCAATCAGAGAAATTGCATTTGGTGAAAATGTAATAATTGAAGCTCCAACTGCATCTGGCAAGACAGAGGCCTTTTTGATTCCAGTTATTCAAAAAATAAAAAACTCTGCTGAATCTGGAAATGTTTTTGCAGTCTTTGTTTATCCCACCAAGGCTTTAGCTAGAGACCAGTATCCAAAAATTCAGAACTTTGCAGAAAAAATTGGAATTTCAGTCAAAGTTTTTGATGGAGATACTAATCAAATAGAACGCAGAGAAATTTTAGATAATCCCCCACATATTCTAGTTACAAACTTTGATGTGATTCATTATCATTTGTTGCACCAAACAAAATTCTCTTCACTTTTAACAACTGTAAGAGTTTTGGTAGTAGACGAGGCCCATGTTTATTCAGGAATTTTTGGCTCTAATGTTCACTATATCATAAAACGCCTAAAGAGGGTATGCTCAGAAAGGATTCAGTTTATTGCAGCCTCGGCAACCCTAGAGGATGCAAAGGAATTCTGTGAAAAATTATTTGATGTCGAGATGAAGATAATTCATGGTTCTGGGAAAAAAGGACAAACCGATTTTGTAATGCTGTTTCCATCACTGAGAACTCAAAGGGCATTAATGGTAGATTTGACAAAAAGACTAACTGAAAAGAATCACAAGACAATGGTGTTTAGCAACTCTCACCTAAATTCAGAACTATTAGCAATACAGGCAAAAAAACAAAAAGTAAACATCAAAGTTCACAGGGCAGGACTGATGGCAAATTATCGCAAATCAGTTGAAAAACAATTCAAAGACGACTCTATTCAGGCAATATCGTGCACGCCAACTTTAGAATTAGGAATTGATGTAGGAAATGTTGATTGCGTTATTTCATCCACCATTCCCGTAAATCGACTAATCCAGAGAATTGGAAGAGCTGCAAGAAAGGGGCAACGTGGGTATGCATTTTTGGCCCTTGGCAACGATCCAATATCTCAATATTACAAAAATCATCCAGATGACTATTTTGAAGATGTTGAGAGAACCTACATTGATCCCAAAAATCCGTTTGTTGAAGAATTTCAAGTGCTATCAATGGCATGTGACAAACCAATTTCAAAACATGAATTAAAAGAACACAAAGAAGTAATTGATTTTCATTTAGAGCAAGGAAATTTAGTACTTTACAATAACCGAATCATTCCAAATTTTGATAAAATTGGTTCGATGTTAAATGATTACAGCATCAGAGGAATTGGAAAATCCATTGACATTTTCTTTAATGAAAGTAAGGTTGGAGACAGAATTCTCCCAATAGCCCTTGAAGAACTTCATAAAGACGCAATCTATTTTCTAGCTGGAGCTAGATATCGAGTAAAAGAGTTTGGATATCCAAAAAAGAATTTCGTAAAGATTGAAAGAATTCCAAAAGATTATCCATACTATACCAAAGCGTTAACTGAAGAGTGGCCTACAATTGAGACAATTTATGAGAGAAGAAAAGTGTTTGGCATAGAGGTTGCATTTTGCAAGCTGCACATCAAAAAACAGGTCTATGGATATGTCAATATCGAGTTGGGTCAAGAAGTAACACAAGGGGAAAAGGTCTTACTTGATGAGCCATTAGAGTATGATTTTATCACAAAAGGAATTGTTTTTCATGCACCTAGACCCCTCAAAGAGATTCAAAATGCAGAAGATGAAGGTTATACGGAGGCAAGCGGATACCATGCCACCGAACATGTTGTAATTGAAGGAAGCAATATGATAACGGGTGGTGTTTCTCAAGACCTTGGAGGCATTTCCTTGGGCACTTCAGGCTTGATTTTCATCTATGATGGTGCAATAGGAGGCAATGGCGCAAGTAGGGCACTATATGACAGATTCGAAAAAGCCCTTGAGAGAAGCATGTTCATCATCAAAGAGTGCCCGTGCAAAAACGAGTCTGGTTGCCCCAGATGTACTTTTTCCTACAGATGTGGAAACAATAATGAATTTTTACACAAACACTCTTCATTAGAAATTCTTTCGAGAATCAACTCCGGTGAGAAAACAAAACTTGTAGATCCAACGGAGGGAGATAGACCACTAGTATAAAATCAAAATGGGATAAATATGGCCTGTGTCTACCAACCACATGGAAAAAGTAGCACTTGTTACTGGAAGCTCATCAGGAATTGGATATGAGACTTCACTTGCACTTGCAAGAGATGGATATCAAACATTTGCAAGTATGAGAAATACAAGTAAAGCCCAAGAATTGAAGAAAACCGCAGAAAAAGAAAAACTTCCCATTAGTGTAATAGAACTGGATGTAGATAAAGAAGACTCTATTGTAGATGCAATAAAAAAAGTAATGTCTGATGGAAATAGAATCGATGTACTGGTAAACAACGCCGGATATGGTCAGTTTGGCTGTACAGAAGATGTGTCAGTTGATGATTTTAGAAAACAATTTGAAACAAATTTTTTTAGTATTGTAAGAATGATTCAAGAAGTTGCCCCAATAATGAGAAAACAAGGTTCAGGAATTATTGTAAATATCAGTTCAGTTGCCGGAAGAATTGGCCTCCCAGGGTCTCCAGCTTATATCAGCTCAAAATTTGCACTGGAAGGATTAGGCGAGTGTTTGAGATATGAGCTTGGAATGTTTGGAATCCAGACAACCTTGATAGAACCAGGAGTCATTAAAACCAACTTTTTTGATTCAATGAAAATTCCAGATTCAAAAAAAGATCCAAAGTACAAGCAGATAACTGACAACGTGCTGGCTGGTTTGAAAATGATGGTAGAGATGGGGACTGCGCCATCTCAGGTCGCTGATGTTGTGATAAAGGCAATACATGATAAGGAGATTTTACCTAGGTACATTGTTGGAACCGATGCGGCAATGTTTATGGAGGCAAAAAAGTCAAAATCTGACCTTGAATTTGAGAAATACATGTCAAAAGAGCTATTTCCTAGTTGATAGAACGCCTACGTTAAATTGATATACACTTAGAATCTCATTTTTGTCGAAGTCCGCAATATTAAGAATGATGAAAAATGAAATGGAAAACACTACAACACAATGGAATCTTGTTTCCTCCCCTCTTTGAGTCTAAAAGGATTAAACTAAAGATCAAAGGAGAACCCATTCCACTTGATCTTAATCAGGAGGAGATGGTTTACCAGTGGGCAAAGAAAAAAGATACACCATATGCTCAAGACGAGGTTTTTCAGAAAAACTTTGCTTTAGATTTTGCAAAAACCTTACCATCAAAATTCACAAAAATATCTTATGAGGATCTTGATTTTTCAGATGCATGTAAGGTAGTCGATAAAGAAAAAGATCTCAAGGAGATGATGACAAAAGAAGAAAAGAAAGCCATCGCCGTAAAAAGAAAAGAACTAAGAGAAGAGCTCAAAGAAAAATTTGGTAAGGCCATAATGGATGGAAATGAAGTTGAGGTTGGAAACTATATGGCAGAACCGCCAGGAATATTCATTGGTAGAGGAGAGCATCCGCTTCGAGGTAAATGGAAACCTCCAGTTACTGCAAAAGATGTTACCCTAAATCTTGGCAAAGAAGCCAAAGTACCAAAAGGGAACTGGGGTAAAATTGTTTACGATAAAGAATCAATGTGGTTGGCAGGATGGACTGATTTCCTTACACAAAAAAGAAAATACGTCTGGCTTGCAGATACTGCGGGTCTAAAACAAGATCGAGACAAGGAAAAATACGAAAAAGCTGTAAAACTATCAAATGAGATTGAAAAGATAAAGGACAGAATTGTAAAAGACATGAAAAGTAAAGACCCCAAAATTAGCAAGATTGCAACTGCGTGTTATTTGATTTATAGAACAGCAATGAGGGTAGGGGATGAAAAAGATCCAGATGAGGCAGATACCGTTGGTGCAACTACATTAAGGAAAGAACACATCAACATTACACCAAATTCAATAGAGTTTGACTTTTTAGGTAAAGATAGTGTTCGATGGCAAGAATCTGTACCTGCAGAAGGCCACGACAAGCAATTTCATGAAAATCTAAAGAAAATAATTCAAAATAAGAAACCAAAGGATGACATTTTTGATGGCATTACATCACGACATGTTAATGTGTATTATTCTAGCATCGTCAAGGGTTTGACTGCCAAGGTCTTCAGAACCTATCTTGCCACGAATGTCGTTAAAAACTATCTCAAAGAACATGACAACCTTAAAGGAAAAACTTCAAATGAAAAACTTTACCATGCAAAGATGGCAAATTTAGAGGCAGCCATCATGTGTAATCATAAAAGAACAATTCCCATAACCTTTGAGCAGGCCTTGGAGAAGAAAAGAGATACTCTAAAAAAAATTGAAAAAGACCAACCATGGAAAAAAACAGAAGAGACCTTAAAGAAAGCAACTAAAAAGGAAACTAAAACAGATACTCAAACCAAAACCAAAGAAAAGAGAATTAAAACATTAAATGAGCAAATTAAAAAACAAAAAATAAAGCACAAGGAACGACAAGAGAAATTAAAATTACAAATTGATTTATCTGGAAAAACACGCGACTATAACCTTGGAACCTCACTTCGAAATTACATTGATCCTAGAGTAGTCAAAGCATGGACTGATGATGTGGGTGCTGAATGGGAGAAACTTTACACTGCAGCTTTGCAGAAAAAATTCCTGTGGGTTCAAAATGAAAATCTAGACTGGAAAAAAATAGCTCAACAATAACTAAATTGTTGTTCATATAGCTGGTTTTAGGAACAGAATCATTTAATTTCCTAAATTATTAGGCATAAACTATGCCGGGGTAGCTCAGCCTGGTTAGAGTGCCAGTTCGCTTGGTAAAATCTAACAGGTCTTCCAAAGAAGGCAATACTCATAATCTGGAGGTCGCGGGTTCGAAACCCGCCCCCGGCATTACAGATTCAGTTTAAAGCCCACCCTTGCATATAGGATATTGTGAGCCTAAAGACACTCCAAAATGGTACTCTACATATTTAGTCCCATGAGTAATTGAGGCAACAAAAGAAAGAGTTTATCCCTTTGGGTTTTATGAGCAATCTAAAGAATCAATAATGACGTAATTTAGGCAATACCCTAGAAGAACCTATTATGTGGAATTTTGCAAAATAATTATGAGAAACATTAAATCAATAGATTTTGAGATAATCAAGGAACCTTGGAACAAATATCAATTTGCAGATAATTCAATATTGAAAACACGCGCTATTCTCAAAAAAGTTGAACGACTAATGGAGGGCGATAAAACCTCATTTAACATGGATATTCAGACTTTGACTGTCATATATGCAGACTCTGGATTAAAGGGAGCTCCAAATCCAAACCCCATATCAAAACAAGAAATGATAAAATCAATAGACAAACCAGATATGAGATACGATACATTATCACAAGAATTTAACGAATACCTTCTTGATGATGGAACAAAAATGAAAATTTTCACTAATGTGACAAGTGTTTCTAGAACTACCTTAAAAGATAGGAAAGGAGATCCGGTTTACCAAGTGCAAACTAAGAATAATATCGAGATAAAACCATCTGATCAATACAAAGTATCATCAAAATAACACATTACTTGTTTTGTGGGTAGAACCCAAATTTTTTGTCAAAATTGAGGGAGGATTGAAATTAATCTTTTTAGATCTTCTTTTTTATATTATTTCCCAAAATATTGCCAAGCAGTTGGCAAACACTATTTTCTGCACTTTTCACATATTGCCTCAAAGTTTTCATCTAAAACCAAAGATACACCTGACGAATAACAAGAATGACAAAGACCCATCATAGAATGATCAAATTAAATTGCATTAATAGGAAATTTTGTAAAAAAATAATTCGATCAGAGTAAAAGAGATTTGTATTATTTTTGAAAAAAGCAAAAAACCTCAATTGTGCAAAATACTAGCTCAAAGAATTAAAGCTCTACTAGTTTACAATAGACAAAACCACACATAAGATAGAGAATTCTAGTAATGTCAATGGCCGGGCGATATCAACCAATAATTTCATACAGACTAAAAGAAATCCCAATAAAACAGATAAAAATATGGAAGGAAGCCCAAGCTCGAAAACTAGACAGAGAAGGAATCTCAGAGCTTGCAAAGTCTATCAAAAATGAGGGATTGCTAAATCCGCCCCTAGTGCAAAAGCAGGACAAAAACACGTATCTCTTGATGTCCGGTCAACGAAGATTGGCTGCCATGAAAAGATTAGGTGCAAAAAAGATTCCCGTCCATTTATTGACTAAAAAGACTGAATATGACCTTGAAAACGCAAAGGCAGCCTCAGTAGTTGAGAATATCCACAGAAATGACATGAATTACAAAGATATTGCAGATGCCTGCAAATTTCTAGCCGATCAGGTTGGCAAGTCAGCTGCTGCAAAATCCATGGGAATGTCACCTAGAACACTAAACAAATACTTGGGATTTGCAGGAGTGCCAGACCGACTAAAGTCACTAGTTCCCTCACAAATCTCTAGGGATGAAATGACAAGATTGTATTTCTTGGTGCAAAATACAACAAAAGCAGAAAATATTGTTTACAGAATTCAAAATCTTGATCCGGCATTGAGAAGAAAATACCTATCAGCACTATCCCAATCACCAAAATCCTCTCACCCCAAACTCCTAAAGCGAGCAAAATCAATGCTCGTCAAGCAAAATATCGCCTTTAAAATATCAAAGAGTAATGCAAAAAAACTAGCAGCTGAATCAAACAGAAATGATACCACCCCTGATGAAATGGCAGGTCAAATAATTTCAGACTATCTAAAGCGAAAGAAAAGAAGATAGTTTTGTTGCAAAAAATTAGAATAAAATTATTTTAAATTTATTTAATGGGTTTTATTCAAATGATTTTTCCATCATGATTAGGATAAAAGAATTGTATTAAAAAAATCCATTTTTAAACTAGAATTATTTCATGTGATCTTATTCAAATGAAAATTCACATGGAGTAGAAGATACAAAGATTGACTCATTGTTGTTTCCACTATCAAGCACATCCTTGACTGCCTCTGCAAATGCAAAGTTTGAGTCCTTTTCATCAATTATTCCATCAATATCATCAGCCAAGATGGAATCAGCAACTAAAATCAAATCATTGACTGTTATGAATCCAGTAAACTCTTCACCAGTTATTGACTCAATTTCTGTGGCAAATGGTGCTAGTTCTGGGGCATACAGATAGGTACCTCCATTGACATCTCCGGCGTAAGCATTCAAAGCCATTGCAGAAAGTTGGACAGATAACTTGTATGTCATGTTATCGTTCTTGTTGATGTCCTTCAACCAATTTCTAAATGAAGCATAATTATCTGGATCAAAGTCATCGCCATTTTCCTCTACTAGATTCAATTCACTAAGCATTTCATTAGAGTCACCTGCGGCATTATACAATATTTGGCCATTTCTGTTAGACCAGAATCCTTGAGTCTTGCCACCACCATCACCCTCAACACAGACATTTCCAAATTCAAGATCAACATCTTCTGCTGAATCTAGATCAATATCTACAATCTTGGAGGTAGTGTTTTACCAGTTATTCTCAATTGGATCATGCTCAGTTACTGTAAATTGTAAAGAGTTCATAACGATTTCAATAAGGGTCAAATATACAGTATTATCAACACTAAACTTCCATCCATCTAGAGATATTTCTCCACCATCAAATTGACCATTAGCATTAGCATCATAGAACTTTGTTACATTAAGTGTAAATCCTGATCCTGCCACTTTGGTATCCTCTGTGTCCTCGTCATTTCCTGGGACGTCATCTGTGGTGTCTGATGTGGCGTTTGCAAGGTTGACTAGGACTGTTCCGTCTTCAACATCCTCATCTACAAGGACAGTTACGTTGTACAGTACAAATGCATCCACTGCTAGTGTTGCAAGTTCTGGCCAACCATTCCTTTGGAGAATTCTGAGAATTTATCATCCGTAGTAGTTTGAAAAGATTCATCTATCTTTTCTAGATTAAACATCTTTTAGTTTTTGTATCATCATAGATAAAAATAGTCTGAAAAAGGTATTCCACATAATACTCATTTTATGAATTTTTTTTACTTCATCTGTAGAAATTTAACTAAAATTATCTATCAAACATGGCAGCAAAGAAAAAAGCAGCAGCTAAAAAAACAACCAAGACTTCAAAAAAGAAATAATCTTTTAAGGTCTTAATTTTTTTATTTTAAATTATTTTTTAGAAGGGATGAGAAATTAACAAGAAAACCATGTTTACTACACAATATTTTCTCTAATAATGACGTCTTCTGCATCAGAATAATTTCCACATTTTTTACAATTCCAAAGTGTCAAATTTTCTTGTTTCATCCATTTCGGAAATCTTCTACCGCTGCATTGTTTACAAAATAGTGGCATATCTCATTACAATTCTACTCCTATTAGTACTGACTCTATTTCAAAAGAAATTATCAAAGTTCGAAACTCTATCCATATGCTTAAATTCATGTAACGCGTTTGGTGGCATGAGTAAAACCTCAAACAAATCAAAAACAAAGAAGAAAGCACAAGATAAACAAAAAAAATAGATTTTTTCATGTACTAGGTTAAAAAATTTTTTGGGAAGGATTAGAATTTGAAATTTCACGTATATCTCCTGTTCAAAATATACTATTGTTGAAACTTTAATTGTTGTAGTATATCTTCAATGATAGATTCAATCTTTGCATTAGGTTCAGCAGATATTAATACGACATGATTATTCACTGGAACTATAATTATTACTATGTTCTTTCTCTTTGAAACTATGTAATCTAGTGGCCCTAGAATACCATCAAGATCTTTTTTCATGAATAGTTCTAATGCATGTTCCATACACAAATTGTAGTATTTGATTTCGGCTATTGGAATAATTTCTTTTTTATAATCACCCATCATAGGACGACCCATGTGGTTTATGACTCCGACAAACCTAATTTCTGGTAAATTCAGATTGCGCTTACTTACTGATCCCCAATCTCGAGAGTTTGCAAATGATAAATTTGACATCGCACGACATACCTGTTCGTAGTATTAAGAATTTGATCGATTAATTTTTTTTACAAGAATTGTATTATGAATCCCAAGAAAGGAGGATATGATTTAGATTATTTATCTGATGTAGTAATCTTTTTTTTTTGGCCCTGCTTTTTTGTCGTCGTTAAGGACTACAATTGTTGGGTTATTTTCTTGATTTGGCATGTCCATATAGAAAGATATGATCAATAGACATCTGTGCATTAAACTTTATAGAAAAATAAGATATCTATAGGGAATTAGGCATAAAATTTGTCAAATACGCCAGTATATGCCAGAGAGAATCTATGTAAAGTATGTTTAAAAAAATAATTGAAAAACTGAAATTGGGTTCTGGTAAAGTCAAAATTACTGATGGTGTAAAAGAATCTGAAAAAATAAAGCAAACAGATGTGAAAAAATAAGATGAACTATCAATGTAGGACTTGTAGTTTTCACTGGCAAGGAAATTCAGATACTTTTGATAAAGTACTAGTTCATGAAAAAACTCATAAAAAGAAACACGCAGATGTAAGGAAATAAAATGAAATACCAATGTAATGAATGTAAATTTAACTGGGAAGGAACTTCATATACTTTTGATAAAGTACGGGAACACCAAAAAATTCATCCAGGCACAAACAAAAAAATACATTCAGGATAAAAAAATAATGTCAATACGTTGTAAAGTCTGTAATTCCTCAAAGATTTCAAATAAGAATATAGTAAATTCTACTGTTAGTTGGGAGTGCCAAAATTGTGGTAACGTACTTGATGCTAATGGTTTTGTTGTAACAGTAGAATAGTCATATATTTTTAATACATAAAGCTAAAAAATAATATTCCTAAGATTCAAAAAAACTTTCTAGCTTAATTTATTGCCCTATGTTAGGTAATACGAAAATTTAATTTATTCTAATTCCAGAGAATGAGAATAAAAATTAGTAGAGACTAATTTCCAGTGAGTTTAATACAGATAACTTGGTTATTCATTTAATGAGAGACGCCTCTTGCAGAAAATGTGGATATTATATGAAAGTAAATCAAAATTGCCACATTTGTAAAGAGCCTATTGAGTTTTTTTGTAATCAATGTAATACCATGACAGACAGGCAAATTCACTTTGATTGTATGATCAAACATACTGTCATCACAGTATAGAGAGAATTTTGACTATATTACAAAAAATTGAAGAAACAGAATTAACCTGCGAGAATTGCAATACATCAAAGATAGTAACTGATGATGTTAATGGTGAGATTGCATGTGCTAGTTGTGGGTGTGTAATTTCAGATTATTCGGAAGACAGAGGAATCGAACATAGAAACCTCTCAGACGGTTCAGACAATAGAAGAACGGGTGCAGGATTGTCACTAAAAATGCACGATAAAGGACTCTTTACCATAATAGGGATACAAAACAAGGATTCAGTTGGAAAGCCACTTTCATCAAATACTGTCCAAACATTTGGTCGACTAAGAAAGTGGGATAATAGATCACAGACAAAAACTTCGGCCGACAGAAGCCTAAGAAGTGCCCTACAAGACTTTGGAAATGTTCAATCAAAGCTAGGACTTTCGGATACTGTAATTGAAAGGGCATCTCTATTTTACAGAAAAGCCTCAGAGAGGAATCTTATTCGTGGACGAACTGTGAAAGGAATTGCCGGTGCATGTTTGTATGCATCATGTAGAGATTTGGAACATAATAGAACCTTAAAAGAAATTGCGCAACATTTAGGGATTGGAAGAAAAGATCTTGCACGGTCATACAGGTCATTGTTTAGGGAATTAGGTTTTGTAGTCTCAATAGCTGATCCTGTAAAGTCTATCAGTAAGATTGCAAGCAAAGTAGGAATAACGGAAAAAACAATTCGTAAAGCAGTACATGTTTTAGACGCAGCCCAAGACGCCGGAATTGTTGCAGGTAAAAACCCAGAGATTATTGCAGCTGCTGCAATTTATGCTGCATGTATGATTACTGGTGAAAATAAATCCCAACATGAAATAGCTATCGCAGCAGGCACAAGTACAGTTTCCATACGAAATAGGATTTCAGAATTTAGAGAGAAACTAAATTTGTTTTAAAGAACCGAGATAGTTTTTTTACTGATTATTGATAAACTCGTTAACACCTTTTTGCAACAAAATTGTGGACGGCATCAAACTAATTTGACAAAACTCGCCCCCTGCACAACTAAAGCACTGAACTAAAACTGCAATTTCCCTCCAAGTTCAAAACTATGCAGAACTAGGCAGTTTTAGGGCATCAAACTAAAACTACACCACAGTAGAGTTTAGAGATTTGAACAAAACAAATGATAGCGATATCACATTCAAATAATATTATATCAAACAAGCATATCGTTTATGGCTTGCTGGAAGACACTATATGGTTGAGCACCTGATATATTCATGGAGTTTCCAGAAGGACCAATAATAATAAATGAAGGCGTAGAGCGAGCACCTGCCTTTTTGGCAATGTTTGTGTTATCATTTACTCTTTGCTCATATTTTCCAGAATCAAGACATTGAGCAAACAAGTCTGTATCAAGGCCATCAATACCAGAGACTAATGATTTGAGATTATTTGAATTTGTCCACCCATCATTTTCATGTCCTTGATTGGCATACATGTAATCATGATATTGCCAATACAATCCTTGTTCATCTGCACAGTAGCTTCCAGCATGTGCTTTAAGAGAATCACGCCCAATTATGGCAAGATCCACATAAACTAGTTTTGCTTTTCCAGTTTCAATAAAATTCTCTACAATTGACGGTTTTGTATTGGCATTCCACTTCTGACAAAAAGGGCATTGATAATCTCCAAATTCTACAATCATTACAGGAGCAGAAGTAGAACCAAGTACGGGAGAACCGTTTTTGGTGTCAAGAGATGAGATATTATTCTGAGAAGTATTAACAGTAAGAGATTCTGGATTCATTGCAACAAAAGCAATTCCCCCAATAATTACTGCACCAATTATTCCAAATATTACAAATTTAGTTTTAGGGTTTCCAGACGATTTTGACTTGCGATTCCTTTTAGTCATATGGAATCCTTTATGGTCAAGTTTAAAAGAATTTGTCAAAATTACCTAGAATAAAATCAATGTTCAAAATACTAGTTTAGGATTGAATTATCTCTTAGGAAGGATAAGAGATATTTTATATTTGAATATTTCCTAGTTTAGCCAAATACAATATCCCTTTTACAAAGTTCTCATATTTTAGGAAACTAAACAGCATACAATCTTATTTTGGTAGCTGAAATGCTTATACAATTAGACTAGTAATTAGTCAACATGAAGCTGGGATTGAAACTAGTAATATTTGCCATAGCAGCAATTCTTGTCCAGATATTCGGTATTATTCTATTATAATATGTCCTAGGTGAAATTCATCTCAGTGTTTGATTTTCTTAAAGTTTTTCGTCTAGTTCTTTTTTATAGGAATTCCGAAGTAAGGTGGGTGATATGAATATGGTTGCTAAAACAACTAAGACTATCGTTGAATAGATAGTGTCATTAATTATTCCACTCGATAAACCAATTCCAATAGTGATTAGAGCTACTTCTCCTCTGCCAATCATTCCATATCCAATACGCAATCCTTTGGTTCGATCTTTTAGCATGAGCATTGAGGGGATTCCACACCCGATAATTTTGCTAAATACTGCTACTATCAAAATCACAATAAAGAAAATAAAATTCATTTCATTAATTTGAATTAGATTGACATGTGCGCCAATTAACCCAAAGAACAATGGTTCTACTATTACTTTTAGCCTGCCAACAAATTCCTTTACTTGATCTGCCAGTTTTGATCCTGCAAGCCCCATTCCAGCAGCAAATGCACCTACTATTGGATTCAACCCCACAGTTGATGCAATAGCAGCAAATCCAAACGCTGAACCCAATGATGCTGCCTCTTTAGCACCCCTTGCTCCCAGAGAGGAAGGTTTAGTCAAAGCTATGCCGTGAACTATTTTAGGAAGTAAAAATACTGCACCCATCAGAATTAAAAACTAAAGACCAATATCTTTTGCAACAGCGACGGCTATTGATTCAACATTTGGTAATGTGTGAAGTGTAACTAGTGAAATTACTGCTGAAAGCACAGCTAATCCAAGTATGTCATCTAAAACCGCAGCATTTACCAAAATATTTCCTTCATCTGTTTTTTCTTTTTTAAGCTCCTCAAGAATGGTTACTGCAACTACAATGCTTGTTGCACTTAACGTAGCACCAATAATCACAGACACTGTCCAATCAAATCCAAAAAGACTTGATACATAAAATCCCAATGCCAAAGGAGCCACAACACCCATTATTCCAACAACAACTGACCTGTATCCTGCTTTTATCAAATCATGAAATGTAAAGTGTAGTCCTGCTGAAAACAAAATAATAATTCCAGAAATCTGCCAAAGAGACAACATAACTTCATTGAGATCCACTATAGGCTTTTCAAAGAATGGAATCATGCCTCCAAGTGCAAACGGTCCTAAGAATACTCCAGCTAAAACAAATCCGACAATTTCTGAAATTTTAAAATGCTTGCAGACTTTGCCAAATAACATTGCAGGTAAAACTAGGAACAGTATGCCAATAATTGTCGGTATGACATCAAATTCAGTAACCAAAATCTAATTCACTTTACTATCAAAACAGGAATTTTTGATTTGTGAAGAACGTAGTTAGATACACTCCCAAGAAATGCTTCTTTAAAAGCACCAAGGCCTCTTGCCCCAATAACAATAAGATCATTTCTGTGATGCTTTGAGTATTGAACAATGTCATAACCTGGATCTGCACCTGGGATTATCGTGTAATTTAATTGAACTCCATGTCTGCCAGCTTTAGTTTTAGCTGCATCCATCAGCATTTTTACTGATTTCATTCTTCCAGATTCAATCTTTTTCTTGTTTAATACTATTCCTGGGGGCACCTGAATTACATGAAGTCCGATAATTACTGCCTGGCATTGTCTTGCAAAGTAAATTGCTTCATCCAATCCTCTCAATGAATTTTTTGAACCGTCTATTGGAACAAGAATTTTCTTAATTTTATTTTTAATCATTTATTTTTACCAAAGGCGCCTTGATGATCAATAAGGCAACATGAGCATTGTTTTGTATAACATTCATCTACTTTTTCATGGCCACAAGAACCACAATGACAATAGGGATCATCAGTCATAATTTGAAATAACAATTTTAATAATTAAACTAGTCTAAAGTTATCAAATTTGAAAATAAAGACTCATTTTTAACACCTATTAAGGAAAAAAATTACGAATCGAATTTGCTTTGATTTAATCATAAAACTTCTTGGGGGGAACCACTAAAGAAAATATAGACAAAGCTTGCGCCACCAAAACCTTCACCCTCTTTTCTCATCCCTTTATCAACAAAATAATCTACTGCTTCGATAGCATCATCGGCAGAATCGGCATCCCAATCTCTCCATTCATTTGGGGCTCCATGTTGCTCTTTGGCATCAGAAGCACTATTCGCTCTTCCTATTCTCCATTTTGAATTAACTCCATCTGATTGTGATTTTACAATTTCTTCAATTTCTGAAATGATCTCCGAGGCTTTCATATGATTAAATTCAATTGGCTCTTAAAATAGGTTGAGCATTAAACTCAATTTTGATAATTAAACTCATCTGAAAATATTTTTTGTAAAGATTGAAAATAGAAAAATTAATCAAGAAATCTAATGCGAGTTTCTATAACTTTATCCGTCAATTTATTAATGTCAATATCAAGTTCAGTAGTCAATAAAATAACTCCATCATCCAAAGGAATTGTTATTCGATTGATTTTCCCATACTGAGCCATTGCAAACTTTGGTTCACCAATTTTCAAACTCATCTTTTTACGATAAGTCCATCTATTTTGTGCCTCAATTAATGATGATTTAATTTCATCATCTTCAAAATATTGCTTTATTCCCTCTTTTAATTTTGCCCTAAATTGTCCATCATAGATTGCAACCAATCTTATGTTTGGATCAATTTCCATGACTCGATCAAAAAATTCCCCATAATCAATATTGTTTTCTAGTTTTGAAATATCTTCTCGCCCGGAATTGTAATATTGAAAATGTTACTTAAAGCTGCCCCCAAACTACAGGTATAGAAAAATAACTTGATCTTTTTTTGCTGATAGTCGATAAAAAAACTTCCCCAATCTCAGGAATAATTTATGTACATTAACTAAATTCATACCGCAGTTTTGTTTTTGGAAACTAAATTATTTTTTTGTTAGAAAAACAAGAATGTTCCTGGACTGTAATAAAATCAGTTTACATGAAAAAACTTTTAGTCGTAAAATTTTGATTTTCCGTAAACGTATAATATTACAAAAGATCTGCTTTAAGTATCAAAACTAGTACGATAGTTTATGAATATTTCTCAGACAGAAATAAACAATGTTGATGACTATCAAGAAATTATTCTGCTTTTAAAAGACGCTGGTTTTATCGAAGATAACCAATAAAAATTTCATAAAATCCTTGAAATTTTTATGCAAAAAGTAGACTACCCAATTGGAGATTAATCCATAGAATAAAGAAAAGATAGATACCATAAGATAAAGAAATATTTCTAGGCACCTAAACCAGGTTTAGTCTGTAACATTTCTAAAAGACATTATTCTAAATATCTCCTATGGTAATTAGATTCATGCAAATATTACAAATTGAGGATTCTCCAATAATATGTCAATTATATCAGGATTTTTTTACAACACAAAATCACTCAGTTGAAAGCGTAACTGATGGACGAGAGGGTCTTGAACTTGTAATGAAAAACGATTATGATGTCATTCTACTTGATATACTAATGCCAAAATACGGAGGAATGCAGTTTTTAAATGATTTAAAAAACCAAAGACCTTCTGAACTCAAAAAGGTGACTATCGTCAGTCAGATGGACTTTAACTATGATGACCTTGAAAAATTCAAAGAATATGGGGTAAATTCAGTCCAAAAAAAGACTTTGGATCTTGTAAAGTTTGAGAATACCTCAATACTTGAAATACAAAACGGTCTTGTTTATCGATGAATTAATTACTCTTTAAATTCCAATTATTCAGATTTATTACAAAATAAAGATTTCTTATTTTCAAAAAATCATTAGTTTATTGTTTAACATCTGTTTTACCTTGCAAATCGCATAACATAAAGATGAATCTAAAATAATATTTTTATTCTCCAATAATTTATGTAGCTACTCGAACAAACATTTTCCTATATATGGCCAACTAATTTGTAAATTATGAAAGTACTAATAGTTGATGACAATCAAGACATTACACTTCTACTCTCAAGATTTCTAAACGCCAAAGGTTTTGAGAACGTAGTTACGAATGACCCACGAGATGGTTTAGAGCACATTAAAGAAGGAAATTATGATGTGGTTCTTTTAGATATTTCAATGCCTGAATTTAGTGGAATAGATATTATTCGTGCATTAGAAAAAGAAAAAATACTTAAAGATCAAAAAATAGTTATTTTTTCTGCAAACGCCTTTACTGATAACGAAATTCACGACTTGTTAAAGATGGAAGGTGTTAAGGATTGTTTGAAAAAACCAATACAGCTCAACAAACTTTTAACAGCTATTTCTAGTTGAATAAATTTTGATATAGTTCTTCAAAAAAGTATTTATTGGAAAATTTGAGATAAATCATTGAGTTATTTTATCCGATATCTTCCTGGCAATTGGAACAACAACAAGGGCAGTAGGGAGAGCTATAGTAAATCCTACAAAGAATGCCTCTCCCCATTTATAGAAAAAATTATCAACAAATCCAAGATTTACCACCGTGATAACAAACGACATAATTGTAGACATGATTAAAGAAAGAACTGTAGCTAAAACTAGACTATAGTATTTTTTTGATATTTTAATTCAAAATATTTAGAATTTCCACTATTAGTAAAGGTAATTGAATAATTTTTTGGGAACTACAAGAATAGAAACTACCTTTTTATGCAATTTAAAAATAAATGTATTATTGCTTTACTAAAGAATAAATGCGATTTTCAAAGTTGGCAATTTTGAAATTTATTTTTTCTTCAGGATTTTTTGCTCTTTTGTTACTAAGAGATTCCAGATTTACTACTGCTTCTCCCTTAAAACCTCCAGAAGAACAATAAATGGCATCTGTTAATTGTGTACCATAAACTCCTTTTTTTATGTCATCTACAATATCATAAAATTTTATAGTGTCTTTTTTTGTAACTTGCTTTTCCTTGTCTTTCTTAAATGCAATTGAGATATACATTTCATTTTCTTTTATAGCTACTGGGACACGATGATTTTTTCCAGAAGCTCCTTGGATTTTTTCATTGAGCAGAACTTCACATTTATGATACATGCTAGAAACAAAAGCATAGAATCTATACTCGGCATATTTTTCCAAGTTATCTTTATCACATTTTACAAATATTTTATACAACAATTCTATCGCACTTTTATTCATGCTTTGTAACTTCTTATCAATACGACCTTTTTCTGCTAATTCTGAATCACATTCTTTTGCAACAAGCTTCAAAATAAAATCAGGTAAGGCATAATTTTTAAGAGATTCTACATAAGGTCCAGTTTGTTGGTTACCAAATTCAGGAAAATTTTTGTTACTCATTTTTTACACCAAAATAGCCTAGAGTCTGTATGACTCTTAATTGAATTGAATTAAAAAATATCACTGTTATATAGTAAATTCCTTGTCCTATAAAGGAATGTAATCTGTAAGATTTTTTGTATTACATTAACAATTTTTCACATATCAGGCGTAGTTTTAATAAAATAAAATTTGTAATTGTTGGTAATCAATAGATTTTAGGAAAAAATTGGACCTTTAATCAAAATTACTTTTTTTTGAATTGCAGTATAACGAATGTTCGATTCTATCTTCATTACGTCTTCATAAAGTTTATCAAAATCTTACAACTCCTTAACCTATTTCTTTTATTAAAATTTGAATCAAATCTTTGAATTATTTTTGTTTGGAAAGATACGAATTTAAAAATAAAGGCACCCATGAATCATATCATATATTTTATATGATGTTATAGAAGATGGTAATTCAGAGAAGAGAGATTATTGGAAATAACTAAAGGAAGTAACATTGACACCATTTTGCTTGAAAAGTTTCAGCAAGAAATATGGAGCAAGGTTCCTCATCTAGATGAGGGCCAAGGAAAGGTTGTCAACCCAACACCACTTGTTGATATTACTAAAGATTTGAAAGATTGTGCAAAAAACGTGTACAACCTAAATCTTGTAAATACAGATCTGGAGGTTTTTGGCAAGTATGATTCAAACTTGCTAACAGGCTCGATTAAAGTCAGGCCAGCAGTTCACATTATTCATGATGCCATTGTTACTGGGAAGCTTAAGAGTGGACAGACAATAATCGAAGCCACCTCAGGTAACTTTGGGATAGCCCTTGGACAGTTATCTAAACTTGGATTAGATGTAATTGCGCTTGTATCAAGAAGACTGCAAGAAGGAGTCTTTGAGGAATTGAGAAGCGAGAAGATACGTATCATGGACCTTGATATGGATATTTGTCCCGCTCCAGGAATGAAAGATAGCCCAAATCTTTTAGCTGCAAAAGCAGCGGCAGCTAATATTCGCTCACAGTTATCTGAACTTGGGTTTGACCCGGCCATTTTTGACAAAGAGAGTTCTGAGATACAATCACTTTTAGCTAGTCAAGACATCATAAACCTGGCAAAGTTTCTTGCCAAGATTTATGGTTGTTTCTGTCCTGAACAATATGACAATGAGCTGAATATTGATGTTCATAGAACTGTAACTGCAGTTGAGATAGACCAGCAATTACATGAAAAAGGAAATTCACTTGCAAACTTTAAGATTGTCTGCACTTTTGGTACGGGAGGTACGTCAGGTGGCTTGAGCAAATATGTATTTGAAAAATATGGAAAAAAGTCGCTACATATAGTATTTCCATCAGCAGGTCAAGATGTTGCAGGAATTAGAACAAAAGACAAGGCATCTGGCTTGAAATTGTATGAACCTGAGATATATGCAGGAGAACATGAAGTAGATTTTGAGCAAGCAAAACCTCTTCTAAAGTTTTTTGTGGAAAAAGGACACGACATTGGCGAAAGTAGTGCTCTTGCACTTTATGCGATAATACAAATGGCAAACTTTGGCGGCGGTGGAAAGTTTGTTGTAATAATTGCTGATGGGATACAAAAGTACAAAAAGAATCTGGAGGAAATGGCCAAAAAACATAATCGTACTCAGGTCTCCCTACAGGAAGCTGTGTCAAATGTAGATGATTATGATAGGATAATTTGGATTCATACCCAGTATACTCCACGCGAAGAAGGAATTGAGCTTATTGCAAAATCCCTCGGCGTTGATAAAGCAAAGATCTCTGTTCCAAAGGCAAGGACCATTGAGCAGTTATTAGCAACACAGCAAATACCAGAAGAGCTAAGCAAAGATCTGCAAGGGTCTAAAGGCAAATCTTTGCTAGTTTGTATGGCTGGAAATACTTCCTTGATGGGCGTTAAAGTACTTGCAGGCAAGGGCGTTGTAACTGAAAGTTTGATAGGTGGAATTACAGAATTGCCTCAAGGAAAAGGCAGACAACTTTCTGAATTGATCAGAGAAGCTAGTGAATAGCAGCATACTTTAATTTTTTACCAAAAATGGAATTGAAATAAAGTCGGGTTAACTATTAGATTATTTTAAAATAAAAAATTAAAATTCATTAAAAAATTTATTCCTCTACAATGAATAAACCTATCATTCCAGCATCTGCATGACTGACTACATGGCAATGATACAACCACATTGCGGGTTTGTCTGGTGTTACAATGAATGTTTCAAGAGTTCCTTGAACCAAAGGGACAGTTGTTCCCTGAATATTTGTTCCACGTTGAACGGCAGAAGATGTCATCTGTAACCCGTGTAAGTGAAATGAATGAATCACATCACCAAGATTAATAACATGAAACTGGACAGTTTCTCCAACCTTAGCTTTGAATACGGGTAACGTGTAATTGAATTGTGTTGCAACTCCTTCAATTCCCTGCTCTTTGAATATTTCGCCTAATGCGTGTTCACCGCCGGGCATTCCTTTACCATTCATGATAAAGTATGGTGTTGGACCCGGAGCAGTTCTCTCAACATCAAAACCAATCTCCCCCATTACGATAACAATATCCCTATCAACATAGGTTTTGGGCGGATCTCTCTCTACAATAATTGCCCCATACAATCCTTGCTGAATATGATCTTTTATTCCACGTCCTTCAGAGGATGCATGATCATGGAAGAAAGTGGTTCCCCAATTATCCATGTTGTACTCATATGTCCACTCACCGCCAGGAGGAATCATTGAACCTGCACCTATCCCAGTAATGGTGTTTACTGGCGAGCCATCATGTTTCATGTCATAGTCTGTCAAATGTGCATGGAAACTATGGGTTAAATTGTGATTGTTAATGACTCTGACACGTAATAATTCACCTTGATTTACCATGAGAGTTGGCGCAGGGACAGTTCCATTGAATGTCCAAGCGTGCCAAATTGCATTATCTGAAACTTGAATGTCTGTTGCGTTAATTACAAGAGTATATTCGCGAACTTTTTGCTCTTCAGCTTCAACTATTGGAGCATTAATTTCTTGAGATATGCCTTGTGTTTGTGAATCTAAATCTAGTAAAAATTGATCATTATTACTAATTGCTATTGCAAATATTACGATTAAAATTGGAATTGCTACTAAACCATATTTCAGATTCATGTTTTTTTCCCAAATGTTGTTCAATTAAACTTGGGCTCTGTTCTTAATGTTAGTAATAAGAGATTGATTATTATTGTATCAAAATTAAATTTACATTAAAACAATTTTCTAAATCATCTAATACCCCTAGTATTTGTTAAATTTCTACCAGAGATCTCAAGTTGTCACAAGAACAGGAATTGTGGCGTTTTGTACTAGAGCATTTGAAACACTTCCCAAAGAAGCACTTGTAGTTTTTGTAAGGCCCCTTCTGCCCATGATTACAACATCAAATTTACCGGTATTCATAAAATTTAGTAATTCTGTAGTAGTATTTCCATAAAGGATTTTTTCGTTTAGAACAATTTTTCTTTTTAATGCCTCTTGTTCTATTGGAGTAAGAAATTATAATTCATGACGGAGAATTGAATCCTTGTGCGGTTGAATGATTTTTGCCACAGTTTCATCATAGGAGATCACATGTGCCAAAGTTAAAGCAGCACCTGTTAATTCTGCCATGTTGAGGGCTTTGTCTAAAGCCCTTTTTGAATGAGCAGAGTCATCATATGGGACGAGAATATTTCCAAATATTTTTGCCATGAGCACATTATCAATTATTTAGTTGATAGAGAAGCGTACAAATATCAAAATTGATAATTTTGTCATTTCAAATGAAATAGATTAGGAATTATTTTTTGGGAAATATGAATATTGAGAAATTCCTTAAATTATGCGATTATTGATAAGATGTTCTAATCCTGAAACAAATTCGGCATCAGAAACTAGCCCATCTGCCCACCAACCATCTGTGTTTTTGATCCAATGAGGAGTTTGTAGCTCTGATGAGGAAGTTTGAGAAATTTCATCATCACTTAATGTTATCAAATCTTGTTCAATTAGGAATTTTATTCCAGAAGCAAACTCATTGTCGTTTAATTGTCCACTAGCCCACCATTTTGCGTTTGACTTCAACCAGCTTGGGAGTTGTTCATCAACAGATGTATTAGTTATTTTATCCGATTGATGTTTTTCAAAATAATCTACTCCATTTTACCCATAGTCAGACTTGTCACCTTTGAATGGACAAGATTTGGAGCCGTCTTCAGAGTTTGCAAAGGCACTTGATTGCAATCCTACAAGTAGAACTAGAGAAAGGGTTACACTTGCCGCAATAGCCCAAGTATTCATATCATTACTGTAGTCTGTTTTAATTTTTAAAGATTTCATACTTTTTCATACGTTCTAGTAGACGTTACAAATAGGATAATATCCAAGTCAAAAAAAATCTACCTTTCATTTTAGAAAAATTTTTGAGAATAATTTGAAGCTAATTTTAGATTGCTGATTCGCCTTTTTCTTTTGTGCAAATATCGAGAGCATCCTCAACGTTTGTTACAAAGACTTTGCCATCTCCTTTAGTACCGGTACACGCAACATTTGCAATTGAATCTAAAACAGCATCTACCTTAGAATCAGGAACAACGGTAACAATTGCCTCTTTTGAAAAGTACTGTCCAACCAAAGGTGGTTCTGCTGCACCTTGACCTTGTGTATGCCAAATTGTTACTCCTCCAACACCAACTGCTTTGATGGCACTTACTACTTTGTCTTTCATTGCTGGTGGAACAACAACTTCTATTTTCTTCATAGTTTTTCTTGCTGTTTTGGCCCTTTTAAACTTGGTGTGGTTTTGCATTTTTAGAAAATTGATCTTGCAAGATGTTAAAGTTTTGAATTGTTTTTTGGGAAAATGTTCTATCCAATAGAAAAGGTAGGATCTTTGTAAATAACTTCGTTTAGAAGTGCATCAAGAATCTGCTTTTGACCACCTGCATTATCAATTGTCACCAACAAAATTCTGTCATCAGACAAAGGCATTGTTACTCTACGTAGTTTTTCATAAACTGCTATTGTGTACAGTCCACGTCCAATCTCATCGACATGCTTCATTCGAGATTTCCAAGCAGAAGCTGCATGGCGTAGTGTATCTTTAGTGGATTCTGGAGACAAGAAAAGATTGGCCCCTTCCCTTCTTTTTGAGGCAATCATGTTACCATCTAAATCACTTATAGCCACAAATCTTATGTTATCATCAATTCCTAAAATTTTATCCATTTGAGCAGAATCAGACATTTCCTATTTTAATAATGGGTGCTAAAATTTAAAGATGATTCTCTATGTTTAAAGGAAACAATCAAAAATTAACAAATCGATTTTAAATTGGGCAAATTGTTTTATGTGTAAAGAATTTTGAGATTTTATGGGATTATTTTCTCGAAAAACCGAAGTGGTCATTACTAATGTTTGTCCAAAATGCAGCATGGCTTTCTCAGATCCTCAAAGGACCTTACGTCATATTGCCAAGGCCCATAAACCAAAAAGTAAATTTGAATGCAAATCGTGTGGTTAGAAATTAAAAGGTATCAAGATGAATCAAGAGTCTAGATCAGATTCAAACATTAAAGACAAAATTAGCATATCAGTCTTAATTCTTGGCTTAATTTTGGGCGGATTGTCTGCAATGTTTTATCTAATGGAAGATTTTAAAACATCCCAAGTCTTGTTGTATCCTTTGGGTTTGTGTTTTTTGGTTTGGTTTGCAACTCGAAGAAATGGATGTGGAAGTTGTAACCAAGTTTCCAATTTATAAAAAATTTTAGTTCTGATTTTTGTAATAAAGTTTGATGACCTTATCTACTACCTGGTTAGTGTCTGCATCTTTTTCAGCACTGACTAGAAGCAAGTGTTCATCTCCTAGATAAAAGGAAAATCGTTTTACTTTATCGTATTCGGCCAAAGTGTAAATGGTTTTTCCAAGCCACTTTGACATTTCTTTTCGTGCCTTCCAATCCATAACAGATAGATTTACTAGCTCATTTTCTTTGTGGTCTGAAAGCAAGTTTGATACCCCTTCACGTATACCTCCGCCAACGCGAGCAGCCCATTCATCATATGCAGTTGCAAATCTGATTTTAGGGTCGGATTCTAAAATTTGCGAGCAAAAATTTTCATAATCCATAGTTATCTCATATTCTCGTAATTATTAGAGTTTTATCTATTCCAAATTTACATGAATTATATTTTTAGGAATGAAGAACAACTGTAAGATATTTTGATACTGGCCTAGTCGATTCGTTGACTTTCTGAGACTTTCCAGCAGTGATCATAAGTGAACAAGTCCACTCCACCAAGTCGGTCAATCCATTTTGGTACTACTTCATCAGCACACTGTTGTGTAATGGTGTCTGCATATACCTGAAAGACTAGCCAAAGATTTCCAAACCCTACTTTCTGACCTATTTCCATAAAGGAAACTTCTTGGTTGGCTTTAGCAGCACTGGCCTGAATATCTTCAAAGTATTCTTGTTGTATTGTTACATCCTCAACTGTGCCTAACCGAGTTAGGTGACCACCAACAAAGACATCAAAATCATATTCAAGAATTTTTTCAGGAGCTACCAGGAATGCTGGGACGTCTTGAGCCATTGCTAAATCTTTGAATGGAGTCCATCCTGGAAATACTAGATCAACTACCATGAGAACTTTTTGGTTTGGAGCATAAATGAAAATGTTCCCCGGCTCATGCATCGGTCCATTATATTCTAATTCTAATTTTTGTCTTCCAACCTCAAGCGTATACTTGTCATCAAATGTTACTGTAGGTATTGGTCTGTTTGGATCATTTCTTTGTGTAAGTGTGTCAAATACATCTTGATGCGCAATGTAAACTGCATCATCTGGGAAAATACTTGCGGATCCGATATGATCATTGTGAGTATGGCTGTATATCACATGAGTAACAGGTTCTTCTGTAACTTCTGCAATTGCCTTAAGATAGTTTTGTCCAATTGATGGCGGAGCATCAACTGCAATTACTCCCTGACCTGTAGTTAGAAATATTGTATTGTATGCACCATCAGTAACCCAATATAGGCCATCGCTAATTTCTTCAACCAGATATCCCTTTGAAAAATTGATTTGAGGACCAAAAGAAGTATCTGGTAAAGTAGCCGCAGTAGTCATCTTTTCTGGATGGGAAATGGTTTCCATTTCTGATTCAAAAGATTTGATTTGATCTACAGGTTCAGCTATTCCTGATTTGTACCAGTTTCCAGCTGTTGGAGGATTTAAACAAGCATATTTTTCAGCATTTATTCTGTAAACTAAAATTTTTCCCTCGGTACAAAATAGATCAGATTCTTGACTAAATGATTCCTGAATTGTAAAAAGGCTAACAAAAAGTAACGAGAAAAAGATTAAAACAAATTTCATGCATCCCCTGAATCTGAATCTTATTTTAAACCTTAGGGGTTAACATTATGTATTATTTCTTTAAATCAAATTTTTTCGGTATTTTCATTTATCCAGAAAAACCAATAGATATCGGCTAAATAATTTTGTTTTTCAAATTAGGTAAAAGGTATTACTTCGACATTTGCTACTCTTTTCTCAAACTTGGTCTTTTCTTCTCTTTTTTGTTGTTTTCTATCCATTATAAACACAAATTACTTGTAATATGATGTATAGTGCATTATAAAAAATCTAAAAATTTGTACATTTGAAACTAAATTATTGAATAATTTTAAAGTTTTAAAAAAAATTACTATAATATTATAACTTCAAATAATCTCCATGGAAATTCAAAAATGTGAATGTCCACCTGGTTCACAAAGTTTTGTAGATGATGAAAATATGACTATTTGTAGTTCTTGCGGAGGCTGGATAGAGGGACAATATTAAAAGTAAGAAGATGGCTCAAGAATTAAAATCGCCAATTAAAGAAAACAATTATCATCCGTGTACAGAATGTAAAAATCCTCTTCCGCATAGCCATTGTAAATGCTCCCGCTGTGGTAATCCAGATTGTGTTTGCAAATTTGTAAAGCATAAGGGAAGGTAAAGAACATGAGAGATAACATACATCAAGACATTAAAAATCTTGAAAACGACATTTTGCATATTGAAAATAAAATCATAGAATGTACACAACATTACGAAAATGAAGAAGTGAGAAAATCTTTAGGAGAATTAAGATCTGATCTAAAATATTTGTCAGTTATTTCAAACGGTGCTGAAATTGATAAAAATGAGCATAGAGAAATTATGGATTTTCTACGGATACATTATAACTATTGGCAAGATAAAATGAATCATCATAAAATTTTATCATGATGTTTTAGATAAACCGAAAATCTTCTTTTACAGTGTTAAGTACCAAGTGCGTAATGGTATTTTCTACATTTGGAATACTTGTTACTTTTTTTACAAATTTACTGAGGGATTTTCTATCTTTAAATTTCCCAATCACCAAAGTATCTGAATCCCCTGTAATGTCATATACTGCACAAACATTTTCGATTTTTGCTATTTCCTCTTCTATATCTAACATTTTTCCTTTTGTCGTTTTTACTTCTATTATTGCAGTTATATCGTATCCTAGGGCCTCATGGTTTAATCTTACTGCATATCCTTCAATTATTTTTTTTTCTTCTAACTTTTTGATTCTTGAAATCATGGTAACTGTAGAAACATTTAGTTTGTGAGCTAGCTGTCTACCCGATTGTCTTGCATCAACTAACAAGTGCTTTAGGATTTTTTCATCTTTTTCATCAAAATTCATATATTTCACAGGCTCAAATAATTATTTAAGATTTGATACATTATCTATACAATTGTAACCTTTTCTGGTATAATATCTTAAATTTATCAAAACATAGTTAAAAAAAATAGGGTTGAGTTATTAAAAGAATCCAGAGAATTGTATTTTGCTAATTTTATGGGATTAACATTTGTTAAATTTTTGGGATTATTTTTAACAAGTTTTAACAACTGATTTGTGATAACTTAAATTATAATTTTTTATTCAATTTGTGACGAGGAGCTAGTACCAATATCAGATAGGCAGACAAGACAAAGGAAAACTTGGAAAAGGTTTAGACTTTCAGTATCCATAAATTTTCCTTTTCTATCCTCGTTATCAAATTTAATTTTATAAGTATCAAGTGAAATAAAAATTGTAATAATTTTGGATGACAATGAAGTAAATCCTTAAGTAATTTTATGCCGTACAATAATTACAGAAAAAAGTCAAAGAGTTGTCACCATTATAACGATTGTGTTATTGGTCTTAAACTCAAAAGGTTTCAGAGATTCATGGAGAGAGCTTCGGTAAATTATGAAACTTTACTTTTTTCTATATTTTGAATTAAAGTCATAAGTATTATTTTTATTTTATATATTTAAAAAATTAAGAGAAATCGTTTGTTGGGAATCAAATTATTTTAACTGTTTTTTTATTACCTCAATATTTTTCTTCCAAATTCTAATAAGCTCTTTTTGCTTTTCAATTTTCCTTTTAATTTCAAAAGATAAATCATCATCCATAATTTTTAATTGCTCTTCCAATTGTTTTTTAATTTCTGTGTGAGACTCTAGCTTATGATTTGCATCTAGTAATTTCTTTTCCTGATATTTTTTGACTTTATCTTTTAAAAAATTCAAGATATTGAAATTACAAAATAGTAATTTAAAAATATTTTAATTTTTAAAACTTAAACAAGAATATTTAGGCTAATCTAAATTATAGTCAATTATGAAACTTTCAAATTTTCTTCAAATGATTCATTCTGTATCGTTTTTTGTTCAAATTGAACATACAGAGGATTATGCTCGTAATTAGCCAAGTAGAATAATGAATATTTTGCATGTTGATGATTCTCCCGAAATTTGTCAGCTTTATGCAGATATACTATCGTTGGGAAATAATTGCTTAACGAGCGTAAATGAGGGCAGACAAGGCCTAGAGCTTGCCTTGAAAAATGACTATGATTTGATTCTTCTTGATATTTGTATGCCAAAATATAGTGGAATGGAGTTCATTTACGATATAAAGGCCCAAAGGCCTTCAGAGTTAAAAAAAATAATAATTGTAAGCATTTTGGAATTAACAGAAAGCCACAAAGCAGAGCTTTTGAAACTTGGAATTCATTCAATTGAAGAAAAACCATCAACTATTCAAAGATTAGAAACAATAAAGAAAAATTTATTCTTAACAAAATAAAAATTAATTCAAAAAATCCATTAATCTAAAAAACCTGATAAAAAAAGAAAAAAAGTAATCCCCTATTGGAAGGGATCTATGAATGGACAATTGACGATGTGATCTGAATTCATTGGTCTTGCAAGTCCTACTGAAATTAATCCTGCCTTTTGATAAGCATCAATGTCAGATCTGTTCTCAAGGATTGAGGCATTGTCTGCATCTTCCCAGTTAATCACGGATATTCTCCACATTGGAGAATAGTTTGCATCACCTGGAGCGCCTGCTGCAATTCCTGGTTGGAATCCCATAGGACCAGATCCTATAATTCCATTACCAAATTGAAACAAATCAACTGCTGCAGAGTTTGCAATCAAACTAGCTGATGTTGGTGCATTAACCACTCCCATCATTTCAGCTGGAGCACTTGGGGTAGCATCAGTTACAATATAGTAAATGGTTCTACCATCTGGACCCCAACCTCTATGAGCAATGAAAGTTACAGTCATTTCTTCTGTATCAATGTCAAGTACTTGTCCTCCACCATATGGAGTATCATCTGCCAAAGTCTTGTCTTCTTTTACCATCATCTGACCATCTGGCCAAATAATTTGTGGCATGTTCAGAACTACTGTAGGGTAAACGAGTGAAACTTCGCCTGCCTCTTCGGCTGCCATAATCATTTCTTCAGAATCAAGTATTCTGTGGTCTACACTTTCACTCCATGTAACATGGACATGTGAAGTCAGTGCGCTGTAGATATCTGGCTGAGATGGTGTACTGGTAAAGACTTCACCTTGAAAGCCATGAACGCCATCACCTAACACTCCATTTGTAAACATGAATGTTTTTGAGAGTGCAGCCTCTGGTGCATTTGCCAATAGTGGTGCATATTCTACTTGCCATCCCTGGTTTGCTGTAATGATTTCTGAATGTGCAGGATCGCTAGAGTCAGTTATGATATAATGAACTGAACCGCCATTGTAGAATCCTTGATGCATTGGAATGGTTGCTGGAACGTTTGCTCTTGATAATGTTAACAAAGAACCAGGATCTGCCATTTCTACACCTTCCTCTACAGTAACGTTGTCATTAGATTGAGCTATAGTACCCCAACCTCTAGCAACTACTTTATTTACAGAAGATTCATGCAGACACGCATGATTTCCCGTAAGAGTTTTTTTTACAAGAACATCACCATCATTACATGTGACCATGTCGATTGCAAAAGATTCTGAGATAATATTTGGAGAAACAAATACCATCAACAAAGGAACCATTGCAATGATAGTCAATTTTGTTGTAAAATTAGATGTCATTGATTCACGACAAGATAAACACTATAAAATATTTTCACCAAATTTACGCTCAGGCAAAATTCATAATTATCCTATGATTTCTAGGATTTTTCTGGCAGTAATATCAATATCCACATTAGGATCTGCAGAAACAAAAAGGACCTTATCATCAACAAAGAAGGTCAATGTAACAACATTGGTTCTTCTTGCTGCAGCATATTCAACAGGTCCTAAATTTTCATCAAAATCTTGTCTGGTTCGAATTCGTAAAACTGCCTCTATGAACATTTTTTTCCGTTCATCTTCATTTTTGAGAGGCTTTACATCCTCTCGAAACTTTCCAACAAGCAGATTACCCATAAAGTCTAAAAACCCAGCAAATCTAATTTCAGGCTCTTTTATTAAAAGATCACATTTTTGCTGAAAAGATTGAATTTCTGTAGACATATTTTACAATACAAAATTTTTAGATAAATATAATCTATTGATTTTCATCATTGAGATTATTAAAATTACACAGTATATGAAATAGCCTATACTGTTTTTTCATTCTTTATTAGACGCGATAATTTCTTCTGTGCATACATCATTCCGATCATTCCAAAAATTATTCCTGGAATAATTGTCATTAACCAAATATTTGCAATTGTATCCGAAGAGGAATGTATTACATCATATGAAAAAATATCATTAAAAACATAAAAATCAAGAAAAGTCATTGCTAACATAGGAAAGCACAACATGAAAAACATTGAACCTAGAATGGCTCCTGAAATTTTAGCTTAATGATTTTGAAGGAATTTAGATTTTGTTTTTTTATTTAATATGTAATCTGCAAGTACTGCACTTATCATTGGTGCTACAAACCAAGGAAGATAAAACAAAAGCTTTTCTGATGTAAATATGATTGAGGTGATATTCATTGTAAGAAATACAAATGTAGCTGCACTTGCTACGCCAAAGCTTGTAATAGTTCGAGATACAAACCAAAAAACCAAAGAGAAAGAAAATGGAAGGAGGGTTACTCCAAGTATTAGTGCCACATATGGATTTGGATTAAAATTGTGTGTGTCTCCCTCTGAAATAGGCAACACAAAGAAAAAGATTAACCATATTACGCTAAACCAAAAAATACCAAAAGAAATTGGCAAAATAATTTTTAGAACATTATTTTTTTGATTCATCTCAGAATGAATTCTTGCAAAACCTATTGTAGAACCAGCAGAGACTATCATGATTCCAAGTGCTAGTGTCAGGTGAGTTGGACTAAGAAGACCATCTATTCCAAATAATTTATGCCAGTAAAAATCTCCAGGCCCAGCTATTATTTGCATTAATGCCCCGATAATTATTATCTTGGTGCCAAAAACAAATGAGCGTCCCCTGACTTGTTTTTTAGTCAAAATTAGAACCAAGCCAAGTATTGCACTAATCAGGCTTATTCCTACACCTGTGTACAAAAGCATGTGTGAGGGCGTAAAAAATGTCTCAGGAGTTCTAAGTAAATGAGAGGTAATATCCCAACTTGCACCCCACATTGAGAGGCTAATTCCTACCAAACCTATGAAAAAAGAGATAAGAAATAATGTACTAGTATTTAATTTCAAATTGGTCTTGGAAGTTTTCAATTATTCAAATGGTGTTTGGGATATTCATAAATTCTTCTAATTTCTCAATTAAAAGAATAGACAGATTTCAAGAATTTTATTTTAAAAGATTGGGCAAAATTGCCCAATCCTAGGACGCGAGGCCGACCAATAGACAAACGAATGACAATTCTACTAGCGGTTAAATCACAAAAAAAATTGTAAATTGTTGTTTAAAAGATACTCGTAGAAATTATCAGTATGAATCATTAGTATAGCCTAAATACTATTTTGAAAAAGTAGATACAATTGGAGCTGTCACCAAAAAACTAACTGTTTTTGGTCTTAAGATCCAATTTTTACTATATAATTTTTCATTGTTCCCCTTTTCATAATATTTAGAGTCGTCTAATTTTGTAATAATTAATATTAAACCAAACATTACTAGATTTACTAAAATTCCAAAGTCGTGTAAGATGAGAATAGATTCATGTCGTAATTGTGGTAATACCATTTTGGTTTTAGAATACTGTAAAGTATGCAAACAACCAAAACAACTAAGATGTGAAAATTGTTTAAAGTAAGTAGATGACCCCATTCACTCTAAATGTGAAACTATTCCAGTTGGATGCACTTAATTCAAAGATATATCTTTTGAAAAGAATTTCTATTTGCCTGCAATAACCAAATCCACTTTGTAATTTAATGTGGTTCTTGGATTTAGTTTAAGATTCCACGAGATGTTTGATGGACTTTCAGTGGCCAAAGTTATTTTAAATTTTAAATTTCTCAAATTTTGCCTCAAAGTATTCTCATCTACAGGTTGTTTTACAGAGTTTTTACCTCGATCATGATCATAGGGATCAGTGATTATCAAATGTCCCTTTTGAATTTGCGTAGAAATTTGTTTTAAAAAATCCCTGGGCTCAATTAGGTCTAAAAGGTTCAAAGCTACGATCAAATCAAATTTGGTCTTTCCAAAAATAGGCGAAAATGAATCAGCTACAAAATAATCCAAATTCTCCTTTGGCTCTTTTGTGGCAATTTTAATTGCACTAAAGGAGCGATCTACCCCAAAAACAGTTTGACTAGAATCTGCCAGATATGAACTCATTATTCCAATAGAACAACCATATTCTAAGACTAGTTTTGATTTTGGCAGTGCTTTCAACTCTTTTTTAATTGTGGAATAAAATCTTGATCGCCTGCTGTTTTGATAGATCCCAGTCCATCTTTCTTCGAGGCTTGTTCTATCTTCAATATTTTTGATATTTCTAGTCAAGGAATTTTTTAGAAATTTTTTCATTGGATTGGAGACAGAATGTATTAGTTTTCCACCCAAGATTCTTCTGTTTGAGAGATAGTTTGCAAAATCATCCCAAAGTATTGGAATTTTCTCAATTATTGGGTAAAGCGAATGACATTTTTTGCACTCTAAAATTCCTTCCTCAATTTCCATTTGTTTTTTGAATACATCTAGTTCTAATTTAGAACCACATTTTACACATCGGAGATAATCCAAGCTAAATTCTTTCAATAGTTAATCATGTTAACTTTATTTTTGAATTAATAGTTTTTTTTTAGATAAAAGCCAAGATAATATTAAATGTAGTTTCTATCGAGTAGAAACAAAATGACCGAGTACAACGAATTTGCCGAGGCATTAATTGACCAACTCTCAGTGGAAATTAACGAAGAAAAAGAAAATTCAGATTTAGCCTCAAAAATTGATGAAGATTCTTCCTTTGATGTAACTTTTGATTCATTAGAAGATCAAAGTAATAAAATATTTCCATGGGTAAAACAAAAAATTAATGATTTTACTGGATTGACTGTTCCAGAAGATACAAAAATTGAATTTCCGGAATTATTGGAATTAAAAAAATTAAAAGGTAGACGAATTTTTACTACGGATGATGCTAGAGAATTTGTTGATTCTCTAGTTGGTGCAATATCAAAAGAAGATATTGGTAAAATTTCTAGTTTAATGAAACAAGAAACAGTAAAATATCTAGTGTATTCAACTTATGTAAAAAATTACTTTTCAAAAATTTCGGTAACATTTGGAGATTATTTAGATAAAACCATATACCTAAACAAACTGTTTTTCTCTATTTTACCTAAAATAAAATTATACAGGCAAGGTCCCCCCTATGGATCAAGTTATGAAGCAATCAAATCCAGTTACAATGGAGCAATTAAAATGACAATGTTAGAAGAATCCATTCATGCAATACAACAAAATCTATACAATAGTAACAAAGAAGCAGTTGTTAATGTCAATGCAATCTATGAAGAATTGGCAAAGATAATTCTAGATTTAGAAGATGATATACTTTCCAAGATTTTTGATTACATGAATTTAGAGGCAATACCAGTTGAATTCCCAATAGCAAAAAGGGCTAATTTATTTTTCGTTTTAAATCCTGAAAATTTTATTCTGGGAACTTTACCAGCGGATCAAATGGCTACAAAAGAAGGGCAAATTGATCCAAAATTATCAGAGATGATTCCTCAATTATCGGATATTTACAGGAGATGGTTAAAGCCAAGACAACAACAATATTCTGCAATGACTGTTATTCAAGGAATGGCAAGTTTTACGATTAAAAATATTCTAAAGGACGATCCGGATTTTAAAAATTATTTATCCGTGTTTAAAGGGACTGATTGGAATACTTTTCATGCTCAGACTAACATTGGAACACAATTTACAGACACCATTTATACGAATTTAGGCAAGAAAGCATTCAAAAAGTTGATTGATGAGCCTCCAAATACTCTAGAATTAAAAGATTCACAATTATACCTCAATAGGATATTAGAGTAATAATTGCAAGGAAAATTTGATCCATTGGTTGCAGAGTGGATTTCTTTTGTGGCGAATCCAAATTTTAATCTAGTTGAAAAATGCCTCAAGTTTGCTCAAATTTTAGACAAGTCTGATTTGGATATTGAGCAATATATACAAAAAATAAACCAAATGGGCTTAACTCTTAAAGAATCCACCAGTGATGTAAAAAATCCCACATATCTTGTCTCAATATTAAATGAATTTCTTTTTGATAAATTAGGTTTTATTGGAGATTTGGATGATTACTATAATCCAAAAAATAATTTTCTAAATGAAGTTATTGATAAAAAGTCTGGTCTTCCAATAACCCTATCAATTTTGTATGTTGAAATAGCAAAATTTGTTGGGTTAGATTTGAAAATAATTGGATTCCCAAGTCACGTTTTGGTAAAATACAATGAAGAAATTATTCTTGATCCTTTCAATGATGGAAGATTGGTAAGCATTGATGATTTACAAGAAATATTGGATAGAAATTTTGATGGGCAATTAGAATTTGAACCAGAATTTCTTAATGAAATAAAACCAGAACAAGTTTTAGTTAGATTAGCTCGCAATTTAAAAAATTCCTACTTTCAATCATATGATAATGAAAAAGCCCTGAAATGTGTAAATATGACTTTGGCCATTGAACCAGAATCTGCTGAAGACATAAGGGATAAAGGAATTTTAGAGGAAAAATTATTGAATCACGATATTGCATTAAAATATCTAAGTCAATATTTGGAGATAAATCCAAATGCCGAAGATGTAGATTTGGTTTTAGAAATGATTAGGAACATAAAGACAAAGATTAATCAATAATAGAATCGATGTCTCGGCCTTGTTTTATCATACCAATTTCATGTCTGGCAATTTTATTTCTTAGAGCATGTTTTATGATATCGAGTTCACTTCGAAGTAAAGCAATCTCATCTTCAAGTTTTGCTACACGCTCATAGATTGTTTCTGCATCGGAACTCATGATTATTTATCATGAAAAAAATGTCTTAAAAAGTTATGGGTGATTTTATTGATGGACAGGTTAGCTTTTTGAACTATAATTCAAATTCCTGTCTACATTTTTCACATTTTCCTCTTTCCTGACCAGGTTGACCAAGAACGAAAATTTTTCCAATAGTCATGCATTCGGGACACATTCCTGTGGTTGCGTTTTTTGGTCCACTACGTATAATTTTCTGTGTTTTTCTACGTCCCATGTTTTTACTGCTAATAACAGCCTATTAAATTTAATTTTTAAATGGCGCGGGGAGGGGGATTTGAACCCCCGTGTCCTTGCGGACATAGGATTAGCAATCCTACGCCCTACCAGGCTAGGCGATCCCCGCACAGAGAAGGTTTGAATTAATCTGTAAATAAATTCAATCGTCACCAAATTGGCTGTAATTATTCACAATATCATGAATTGGGACTCGTTTTCCGCCGACAATCTTTAGATCTACTTTTATTTGCCTGTCTACAATAGTGATAATATTATAGGTGTTATCAAACAAGCCCCTGACCCTTTCAGATGTTGCAGTTCCCGCATTGACTACCATTAGTTTTCCAAAATTCCAAGCCCATGGACGATGTTTGTGGCCACACAAAACAAGATCAACACCCGTGTCTAAAATTGTCCTTAAAACATCACCTGCATCTACCACGGTTAATTGATCTGAACCAGTATCAGGAATTGCAACAAGATGATGATGCATAGCCAAAATCTTTACTTTGTCATCGTATTTTTTCATGGTTCTCTCCAACCACAGATTTTGTCTATATCCAACTTCTCCCACGTTTCTATCTGGTCGTGAGGTCCCCAGAGTAACTAGAACTATCTCATCATCTAATTCGTTGATTGCTTCAAAAGGGAAAAATTTTTTGAATAGTAAATATCCTGTATTTCTATAATCATGATTTCCGCTAATTGAGATTATTTTTTTTGTTTTAAATTTGGCTAGAAGTGTTTTACAATTTTCATATTCCTTCATCAAACCTTCATTCGTTAGATCACCCGTTATTACAATGACATCAGCTTGAAGTTGATTTACTTCTTCTACAAGTATGTCAAATTTTTCTGGTAGGAATTGTGAACCAACGTGTAAATCAGAAAGCTGAACAATGATCATTTACTATCAAAATAAAATCAAATTATGTTAATAAATTATCCCTATAGTAAGTATGATCATTTTTGAAAAAAATAGTTTAGTTAACAAGGGTAGAATTAAATACGCTCAATCGGCAAATCTCACTGACGTGAGTAAAAAAGCAGCTGTGATTAATGGTGATGGAACAGGTCCTGAATTAGTTGATGCCATGGTTCATGTTTTAGAAGCTTGCAATACCCAAATTGAGCTTATTCGCTGTGAAGCAGGCTCAGAACAATGGGAGAAAAATGGTGGAGATACATACATTCCTGATTCTACATCAAAAATCATGGAGGAAAGTAATGCCTGCTACAAAGGTCCTACTACAACAATACCATCACCTAGTGCCCCAAGAAGTGTAGCCGTCTCTACACGACAAAAATTTGAGCTATATGCAAATGTTAGACCCATTAAGACATATGATAGACTCTCACCAAATCGAAAGCTTGATTTTGTATGTTTTAGGGAAGCAACTGAAGGATTGTATGCAGGGATTGAGTTTGATACCTCCGAGGATTCAGCCATAGCAATTAGAAAAACTACAAGAAAAGGTTGTAAAAGGATAGCAGACTCTTCGTTTGAATGGGCAAAAAAATATGGGTTAAAAAAAATAATAGCGATTACAAAAAGAAATATTCTAAAAAGAACTGATGGAATTTTTTGGAGTGAAATAGAAAGAGCTGCACAAGAAAATCCAGGAATAGAGATTGAAGAGTATTATATTGATAATATGACTCAGCAATTAGTAAAAAATCCTGAGAGATTCAATAATTCTGTTTTAGTAAGCACTAATCTGTTTATGGATATCATATCTGAATGCGCTTCTGGCAATACGGGTTCCATTGGAAATGTTTATTCCGCAAACCTTGGTGATAGTTATGCTATGTTTGAGCCGGCACATGGAAGTGCACCAAAATACAAAGGGATGGATAAAGTAAATCCTACTGCTGCAATTTTATCAGGAGCTTGGATGGTAGAATATCTTGGTGAGTCTGAAATTAGAGACGTAATTTTCAAAGCCACAGACGAAATAATTAATGAAGGAAAATTTGTAACCTATGATATTGGCGGTAATGCTAAAACAAGTGAAATGGCAGATGCAATTGCAAAGCGTTCTGCTGAACTATTAAAAAAATAATTACTTTTTTGCTTCAATGAGTATTAATTCTTCAAAAAATAGTCTCTTTTTGGCTATAATTTTTGTTTTTAAACCCATATTTTGTGCGTAATCTATCAATTTTTGATAGTTCGATAGTGAGGAAGTAACAAAAATGAATTTTCCTTGAGATTTTATTTTGTCATAAACTGAATCGAGTATTTTTTTGGGGATTTCAAATCCCTCTTCTCCACCGTCAGTGGCAATATCTAAAATTACATCCGTGGAAAGATATGGAAGATTGCAGATTACTAGATCAAATTCATATTTTATGGCATCGGCCCCATTACAGCAAATCAGATTATTTGTTTTGTATGTTTGATTTTTTAGGACTGGAAAATTAATATCAGTACCTATTACAAATAAAAAATTTTGAGAAAGCAGTTTGGTAAGATATCCAGAACCAGTCCCAACATCTAGTGCAGATTTTCCTTTTTGTTTTTCAACATAGTCTGCCATGAAGAATGTATCTTCTGCAGGTTGGTACTCTTCATATGTTTTTGATTTCTTTTGCAAGTTCTATTATCTCCTCTACTGATAAATCATCAAGTCGTTTCTCAGAAGATATTTCTTTTCCAAATTGTTTTAAAATGTTTGAAATTTTTTTCCTTCTATAAGAGAATATTTTATTGATTATCTCAATTTCATCCTTTTCAATAGATCGTTTTTTACTAATTCTTAAAACGACTGAATCAATTTTTGGATTTGGAGTAAAATTTGTTTTCCCCACTTTTAAAACATTTTCAAGATCTAGCGTATAATTTGCAACAACACTTACAGCTCGTCTATTTTTAGGAGATTTTGCAAGTAATTTTTCTGCAAATTCCTTTTGCACCATAATTACTCCATGTGAAAAAGGAATTGTGGCAAGCCATTGTATGGTTTCTTTGCTTTTTGAATAAGGCAGATTAGATACAAAAATTGTAAATCTATCTTTTGACTTAAAACCATCTCCAAGATGTATAGTTAGGTTTTGAATTTTGGAAAATTTCCTTTTGGCTTTTTGGAAAAGATCCTTATCGATCTCTATTGAAAATACTTTTTTTGCATCTTCACATAATAATGGTGTCAAAACACCCAACCCAGTACCCAGTTCTAGAACTATATCATTATGAGAAATATTTGCCTCGGAGATAATTTTTTTAGCTATTAATTTTGAATTTAGAAAATGTTGTCCTAATTTTTTTCTCTTCATCATCTCTTTACGAAGAGATTCATTCTACTTTCTCCAGTAATTTCATCCATGATTCGTTCAGAAATATGTTTTATTGGTTCTTTAAAGCCAACCCTTTCTTGCAAGTCGTTATAACTTTCAAATTTTTTTTTATTTCTTTCCTCTATCATAATTTTCATGTATGTTTTTCCGATCCCTGGAATTAGTTCAAGAGCGTGAATTCTTGGAGTTAGAGGTTGCGCATTGTTAAGATATTCAACAAATCTTGATTCATTTTCTGTAACAATTGTTTCAACAACTGTATCCAGTTCAGATTGAGAAGATGATGAAATATGCTCATAATCCAATTTCCCTAATACGGAAAGAATCTTAGTTCTTCCTTCTTTACCAATGTATATTTTTTCACCAATTTCAAAAGTAGAATTAGGAACACCAAGAATTTCTAATAGGGTTAGTCTATTTTCTCCTATTGCAGTAATAATTATTCCATCTCTTCCTTTAACCGTTGATGATTTTCCCCTAGGAATAAAATCCAAAATATATGCATGTTCCTCATATTTTCTAGGCGAGTGTTGCTCCCTATGCAAAATAAAATCCCCCAAGAAATTTAAGGATGCTCCTTGATAATTTTGAGCATTTTTGCAAGAGTTTCAGCTAGAATAAGCTTCTTCCAACCGAATGTGAATGAACGTACTTCTGCTAGACTTGTGGGTCTGATGTTAACAATTTCCACAGCCTCTTCTTCTGTTAATTCGCATTCTTTCATTAGTTGTTTTTTCATTTCCTTGGCATCTTTTGGATCAATGGTTACAAATTTTGAAACATAGTCATATGTCCAACGCTGGATTTGATCCATTTCTTCAGGATCTACATCCCCTAAAATTCCTTTAACTTCCGAAAGAGATACAGCTTGTTTCTTTTTTACTTCTTCCATTTTATACACCGAATGGTTTGATATGATCTAATCTAGTGATTAATGTTTTTGTTTTATTACCTAATTTTACATCTAGTGTAATAGCTCGTCTTCCAACCTTTATGATATTTCCAACTTTTCCGTGGTATCGTCTGTGTGGTAGGCCCTTATGCTGTCTTGGATCAATGATAACCAGTGCCTGTTCACCTTCATGATATTCTCTAAGCAAGAAAGACACACCTCTTGGGGCCTTTTTTGTCATCACATTTCTAGATTTGTGCTTAAATCCATGAGAACGACCAGAAGTTTTCTTAGTTGCCATATCTGAGTTGAATCTTCGATAACCCTATTTTAACACTTTTCTTTGAAATTCAATGAATTTGTCCTGAAGATTTGAAAATTAGAAGTTATTTCAACAAAATCATGAGTTTGTCAACTGAATTAAAACATGGAAAGTTTGATGAATTGATAATTAGATAACATATTAAAATTCAATGTTTTTGTAATAAAATTAACTTTAAAAAGAAAATTTTAAAATTTTTGATGTTTTTTATTGAAAATTTATCCAATTGGTAATGCATGATCTTTTTGATCTACACTTATCTAATTCATGTGAAAAAATATTTTATGAGTGTCAATAATCATCAAACAATTAATGAAACTGTTGACTTGTTCAACTTGGAGTCTAGTAAGCTGCAAGACCTTGTTCCTCAATCTTTAAAAGATTTTGAAGAATTATCTTTAGAAAAAATAATAGAAGTATATTATCAAGTAATTAATGTCACAGCACTTGCAAAATTTTTAAGATATAGATTTGAAGACAAAAAAAACCTAGAAAAAAGTAAATCCTCATCAACTAGAATACAGGAAATTGAAAAATTTATTGATGAGCAATTCAATGGAAATTTACATCCTTTAATAACGTCAAAACTAAAAAAATTAATAGAAAATTCCGTGAAAAATCTTAAAGATATTGCAATAAATCAAGGCGGTAAAAACGAAGAAGTGGAAAGTCAGGCAATGATGTATGAAAAGTTACGTCAAATTATGAGTACAAAAGAATTTGTAGATCAATACAATAATGGATTGAGTAATACCTCGATGAATTAGAGAAGTGAATTTGTTGCAGTGAGTTTATCAATCCCCTGTTGATTATATTTTACAATGATTGAAGATATTGCAAAAAATTTCACCGCGCTAAAACAAGAGTTTTCAAATGTATACAGTGGAAATAGTCACATTCAAGAGATCATACCACTCTCAAAATCAGATAAATTTCCTCTAGATGAAAAAGACTTGGAGATGCTTCACAGTTTTGTTGAAAAAAATCCAATTTATTATAATTCATACGAACAGATCATTAGCCAAATTCCGTGTAAAGTCTATGAGGGAGACATAAACCAATATTGGTTAAACAGTATCAGTCATGGCTCAAGTTATCAACCCTTTTACCCAACATGGGTGCTTAGTGCCTACCTTATTTCACTAGAGGCAAAAAATCTGGATTATAAAGAAGTTCTAGATATTGGTTCAGGAGATGGACGTATAGCTTATTGTGCAAAAATATTAGGTTTAGAAACATATTCCATTGAAGTTGATGAATCACTTGTAGATTTACAAAAATTACTTACCTTTGCAACTAAGATTGATTTTAATCCAATTTGCGCTGATGCAGTAGAGTTTGATTATTCAGATCTAAATTTAAAACATCCAGTATTTTTTATTGGAGGTCTAGCTCAGATGGGAGGAGATATTTTGGCTAGCAGTATTATTGAAAAACTAAATGCCATTACCAATCTTAAAAAAAATATTGGCATGACATTTGCGGGTACTTATTCTAGAAAATATTTCCCAGGAACCCAGTCTGAGAATATGTCAGAAGGTGGGTGGAAATCAATTATTGATAAAAACAATTTGAAAGTAATAAAAACAATAACCCTTCCTACTGTATGGACATTTGATCAACCTATCGATACGCCATACATTTTTACAAAATTTAATTAAATTACTTTTTTAAAGAATTTAGTCAAGAAAAAGAAATTGCTATACATCTGTTGGAGATGAATCGCTAAACTCTTCATCAAGTGCTTCTGAGAGAGTCAATTCTTCAGGTGTCTCAATTGTTGTTAGTACTGGGCCTTCAGTGTTTGTTAGATCAATTGTTAGTTCCGAGCCTTTAGTGTTTGTTATCTCTGGTATCTCAATTTCTGATGCATCAATTTCTTCTTTAGGTGTATCCTTTTTTGTTGTTTTTTTAGTTTCTTTTTTAGTAGTCTTTTTGGTTTTCTTTTCTGCCTCTTCTGGATCCATTACTCCTGCCTCACCCAAAGCAAAAATTACTTCTTCTTCTGGATGATGAGGACTATCTACCATTCGTGCTATTCTCTTTTTACCTGATTTCTTAAAGTAGATTCTATAGGTACTTGTGTGTGCAACTACATTGCCACCGATTGGACGAGTTGGGTCTCCAAAGAAAACATCAGGGGATGACATGACCTGATTTGTTGCAAGTGCAGCACAGTTGTAAGTTTCTGCAATTCTAGATAACAGATGAACAAAATGATTTAATTTTTGCTGTCTGGTTGACAGTGTTCCTCTTCCCAAATATTCAGCACGGAACAATCCTACTGCAGAATCTACAATAATTAATTTGATATTATTTTCTTCAATAAGAGAACCAACTTCTTCAAGAATTAATGTTTGATGAGCGCTGTTGTATGCACGTGCAACAATGATATTATCAAGAACTTTTTGTGGATCCATACCATTTGCATTTGCAATGGATACAATTCTTTCAGGTCGGAAAGTATTTTCAGTATCAATGTATATGGCTCCACCTCCTAGTCCACCTTCTTCTTTTGGTTTTTGAACTTGGACACACATTGTAAGACATAATTGTGTCTTCCCACATCCAAACTCACCATAAACTTCAGTTAGCGCTTGTGTTTCAATGCCACCATCAAATAATGTATCTAAACAATTAGTACCAGTTGTAATTTTGCCAATATCTTGTCTTCGCTTGTAAATTTCACTTGCGCTTACAAAGTCTTTAGAAATTAATCCCCCCTCAACTAAATGTTCACGTGCTTTGTTGACAATATTTTCTGAAGTATCTCTTCCCATTCCAGTTATTTCTGAAATTTCCACTGGACCTCTAACAATGAGATCCATAATATTGTGAATACCTGCATCAGATAATTTTTTTGTGGATACAGGTCCTACTCCGGGTAAACTATCTAATCTTAAATCTTCCATGCGGTATAGTACGGTACAGTACTTTATAAGCTTAGTGTTTTAAGAAATGATCGTAGTTGTGCGGTTAAAACCAATAAAAAAAATTTATCGTCTCTTTCTTCTTTGCCCAGGCTTATTTTGTCCTGGAAATCTTCCCAGCGTAAATCTTTTGTTAAAATTACTCTTGTTTCTAAGACTGGAATTTGTGCCAGTGATCTTTCGTCCTTCTACTTTGGGAGTTTGACCTCTAACCTTGCCTGCCTTGGTAAGTGAACCGTGAGTTGCCATAAATGAACCTATTACTATTGGAATTTATGTATTTGGAAATTAATAGTATTTTGCCTTGACTTTCTCTATGACTAATTCGTGTTCTCTGCTTTTTCTTCTAGCATATTTTTCCATTGCGCCTAATGGGATACCACCAAGGGATCTTGCGATTGCATTAAAGAAATACCTTTGAGGGCCTTTGGATCCTGTTTTGGTCATAAATTTTTGAATACCATACTTGAAATTGTGTTGCCAAGTTTTGTATAGAACACCCAATTGTGCCGGAGTCATTTCACTTCCAATGTTGAAAAATTTGGATTGCTCTAATAATCCGATTGGAACAAATGTCAAAGCAGTAGTAGTAAACATTGATTCTGGTTGTTCATGTTCTAATTCACTTATCAGGCTAATGGTCTCCCAGGAATCTTCTGGAGTTTCGTCATTATCTAAACCCATAATCAAAGTAAAGGCAGGAATCCAATAATCCTTGTTTAATGTCTTGACACCTTCTTTTACTACCCAATGCCATTCTTCGGGGGAATAGGGAGCTAGTTTTCTGTCTGCATACTTTTCAATTAGTCTCAAGCTGCCCGTTTCCAATCCAGCCTGAACTCCAATCATGTTATCAGGACCGGATTTCATAATTTTAGATATATTTGGAATTAGTCTTTCATTTGCAATTGCCCCTGCTAGAGTACCATGAGTTGGATTAGTGTGCTTCACTCCTGTTGACATGATTGCAGTAAAGAGTTCCTCCAGTGCTTCTCGGTTTGGTTCCATTCCTTTTGTAGTTCGTGGATCCATTCCATAGACAAAGATATCATCACTATGTATCCAAGCAGATGTAGAACCACCTTTTTTCATATTTACTTCGATTTCTTTTACAACTTTTTCAGGAGGATAATAGCGTAATGACCTTAAAGTTACATCACAAAATTTACAACCTCTACCACATCCTCGCATTACCTCAACCATGCCATGCATACTTGGTTCAATAATATCTGGAATGTCCTCAATGTCAGGTCTATCCCAGAAATTAACAAATCGTGCATGAATTTTTTTGCCGTTTCTTTCAAATTCTTTAATGTTTACCTTGAAATCACTTCGTTTTCTGAAAGGATCCATGTTTTCAAAATCGCCATTAATCAAATAGTTGAAAAATCTTCCAGCATGTCCATCTATTTCTGGAGCAATTCCTCCCAACTCTCCTTCTAAAATAGCATAAATTCCAAACTCTTCAATTTTTTCAGGGTCGTAATTGTATTGCCAAGTGCCAGATGCACCGGATATTACTTTTGCTTTACTTCCTGTTTTTTGTTTGGCTACCTTTATTCTATGGTGTAATTCTGTGTTGTATAGCTCATCGTAAGAGATTTGTTTTCTACCATAGGTAAAGGTCATGGTAACAGGGCCCATTCCAAGAGGATCCATTTCATATGTTCCAATTACTTGAGTATCAGGACCTATGAATTTTTCAATATAATTTGGATGGGCTACAACTACTTCATCCCGTCGGAAGCCATCTCTAAGTAAACCTGCTTCGAGTTTTCTCAACCCATATGGAGCAAAGTTTGCAACTCCGTTGGTGTGAGGAATATAATTACAGATAAAGTCAAAGAGAATTTTTGGAGTTACTTGATTTTTTAGGATTTTGTACCAAAAGCTGTTTTTATCTCTGTGAGGATCAATTGCTGGGGCACATCCAAAAAATGTAGCCAATGATAAACCGCGATATGGTGACATTAAAGTTCGGTCTGCAGTTAGAACAATTTTTGGAGTACTCATACCCTTCAAGGCAATAATTTCATGATTTATTTTAAACCTTGCTGGTTGAATCTAATATTTTTCCAAAATTCCAGCCTTATTTCTGTAAAAATAACCAAATTCAGGGTTTGACAAAAGATGATCACCATCAAACACAGTTCCATCTCTGCAAACTAAATCTTCACCAACACAGCAGCTTCCACAAATCCCCACACCACATTTCATCATACGCTCAAGGCTTGCTTGGACAAATAGTCCCTTTGAATGTGCAAGTTTAACTGTCTTGTACATCATTTTTTCAGGACCACAAGTATACACCCCCTCAAATTTGCCTTGATTAACCAGTTTTTCTACCATGTCAGTGACAAGACCTTTTTCTCCATAGGATCCATCATCAGTTGTTACAATAACCTTGTGTGGGTTATTTTTCAACAAATTATTGGCTAGATTTTCAAAAAATACTTCATCTTTATTTTTTGCTCCAATTAAGAGAGTTACATCATCATTTGATTTAACAAAAGTCAATAATCTCATCATTGGGACAAGGCCTGTTCCACCCCCAACTAGCAAAAGTTTTCCGCATTTTAAATCAAAAGAATTACCATATGGACCTCTTATCCCAATTTGTTGTCCTGCTTTTAGATTAAACAGTCCAGTTGATGCAGGTCCATGTTTTCGAACAGTAAAGGCCGCTTTTCCTGTTTCTTGAGAAATCATTACACTCATTGGTAACTCGTTTATTCCCGGAATCCATACCATTGCAAATTGTCCTGGTAGGACATTAGACATTGTTTCATTGGAGAACACCAGAGTTCTAACAGTCGGAGTTTCATCAATTACCTCCTCAATTCTACAAATCGTTGTATGATTATGATTTCTTTGCAAGTCCAATCATCTCCTCAATTCTTGAAATCCCTTTTTTTTCCATGTATTGCAATATGCCATTGTTGATTTCATTGAAAACATCCATCCATCTATCTCCAACTGCACTTCCTACTTGAACTGCCGATGCACCTGCGAGGAAAAATTCAACGGCATCTTCCCAAGTAGATATTCCACCACATCCAATTATAGGAATATTGTATTTTGATGAAATTTCATAAACACAACGAAGTGCAATTGGTTTTATTGGAGTTCCAGAAAGTCCACCAAACTTGTTACTTAGGATCGGTTGTTGGGTTTCTACATCGATTGCTATAGCTCTAATTGTATTAATTGCAGTAATGGCATCAATTCCTGATTCAACGGCTGTGCCTACCGTTTCAAGATAATTTGTAGTACCTAATCCAACCTTTGCAATTACTGGAACATTTGTAGATTTTTTTATGGTACTGACAATTTTTTTGACTAATTCCGGATCATCTCCAACTTCTAAACCAACTTTTGCAACATGAGGACACGACAAGTTAAGTTCGAAACCAGCAACTTTGCAATTAGAAAATTCTTTTATCATAATTTCGAAATCTTCTGGAATTGAGCCAACAAGACTAACAATTATTGGAACATCTTTGTTAGATTCAATCATTTTTGCAAAATTGGGCGCTCCAGGATTTGAAAGGCCAACAGCATTTAACCAACCTCCTCCATCTACACTGAAAATCGTTGGATTTGTATATCCCTCCCAAGGTTCCTTACTGAGAGACTTTGTAACTACCGCTCCAGCTCCAGAGCGATAGATCCTATTAAAAACATCTAAAGAGATACCTAAAATTCCAGATGCGAGCATAATGGGACGTTCAAGATGAATTTGACCTACAGAAGTAGCTAAACTTGTTTCCACTCTGAATCATACACGTAGATTTGAATATAACAGTTGAGCCAGATCTTATCTGTTACCTTTTTTAAAGGAGACTTTGAATAAACTATTCATGTATTCTGTAATTTTAACAGAATTTGGAATCTCAGTTTTCATCGACGAGAAACTTGAAAAAGCATTTCCATTTTCCGATCCAGTACATGATTATCTTTCTGTTAAAAATAAAGAAATGAAATTATATGATTTGGTTAATTATCTAAGCCCACTTCAAAGAGGATTTGCAACAAATGATTCGTCCTTGGTTACCTTACTGAAAAAAAATTCTATTGATGCACAAATAATGGAGGAGGAAGAACTTGAAAAAATTCAAACTTCCAAACCTCAAATAATAGTAGATTCAGGATTTGCCAAAGACATCCCTGAGGTTCTCAATAAATTAAGAGAGTTTGCAATAGGACTATCATCCTCTAAGGTTACCAAAGTATCAGAAAGTCCAGACTTACACATTATTCAAGCAATTAATTCTCTTGATGAAATTGATAAAATTGCAAATGCCGTTAGTTCAAGATTAAGAGAGTGGTACGGATTACATTTTCCAGAATTAGAAAATGTAATCGATAGTATCAATGGCTATGCCCAAATTGTTCTTGCAGGAAAACGTGACTCTTTAACAAAAAAAGTTTTTGAGGATGCCGGGTTTCCTGATTCTAAAGTGGAAATGTTATCCTTGGTGGCATCAAAAAGCAGAGGAGGGGATATTTCAGAAAAAAATTTGGAAATCGTTCAATTTATGGCAAAACAACTGCTTGATCTTCATGATTTAAGAAAAAATTTAGAAGATCATGTAGAGTCAGAGATGGAGGCTGTAGCACCAAATATTTCAGCTATACTTGGAACGGCAGTAGGTGCAAGAATTCTTGGTAGGGCTGGAAGTTTAACAAAACTTGCATCAATGCCTGCTAGTACAGTACAGGTAATAGGAGCAGAAAAAGCCTTGTTTAGATCACTGAAGACTGGAGCTCAACCTCCAAAACATGGAATACTATTCCAACATGCAATGGTACATGCAGCACCCAGATGGCAAAGAGGGAAAATTGCTAGAGCAATTGCTGCTAAGGCAGTAATAGCAGCACGAGTAGATGTTTACGGAGAGGGGATTAACGAGACCCTTCTTGAAAAACTCGACATCAGAGTAAAAGAAATCGGTAAAAAGTATGAAACAGCCCCTGAAAGAGAAACAGAAAGATTTGACTCTTCCAGGCAAGATAGAAGAGATTTTGATAGGAGAAGTGGTGGATTTTCTCAAAGAGGTAGAATAGATTCTAGAAGAACGGACAACAGTCCTAACAGAGAAAAAAGAAATTCTAAACAAAATAAGAATAAAAAGAGAAAAAAGTTTGGAAGAAGATAATCAAGGATTTTTCTGGATAAAATCAGAAGGGGTAAAAAAATTAGCCACAGAAAATTTAGTAGTTGGAAATCAAGTTTACAAAGAAAAATTAATTACAAAAAAAAGAATAGAATACAGACTCTGGGAACCATTTAGAAGTAAATTGGCAGCATCAATTATGAACGGATTAGAATTATTTCCCTTCAAAAATAAATCAACAGTATTGTATCTTGGTGTGTCGACTGGAACAACTATTAGTCATATGTCTGATATTGTTGGACCTAGCGGAATTATTTTTGGTGTTGAGCATGCAAGTAGGGTCGCAAGAGATTTTTTAGACAGAGTTGCAATATACAGAAAAAATATTATTCCCATTTTACAAGATGCAAGAAAACCAAAAGAGTATTTTTCTATTTTTGGAAAGGTAGACGTGGTGTATGTAGATATTGCTCAGCCGGATCAAACTGAAATAGCTATTACAAACTGCAAAATGTATCTCAAAAAAAATGGTTATTTATTCTTGGTAATCAAAACCAGAAGCATAGATGTAACAAAACCACCTAAACAAATCATCAATGAAGAGATAAAAAAAATAAAAGAAAATTTTGATATTTTACAAACTATTGATCTACATCCATATGATAAGGATCACGCCATGGTAATTGCTAAATTTCAAGCATAGTTTTTATCAATAATTTTTTTAGTTGGTTTCCAACTTTTGCGCACAAAATTAGGGATATTTTTATGATTTTTGTAGTATTTCTTTACAAACTTGATGGTTTTTGCATCAGATGGATACCCACTTCCAAGATCATGGTCTTTTCTGAGGCGGGTAATAGCCCGATCCCTAGTAACCTTGGCCAATATTGAGGCGGCAGAAACTACTGGAAATCTAGAATCTGCGTGATGATAAGATTGAATTTTTTTATTATTTGATAATTTCGAAATTTCTTTTCCAAATCTTTTTGGATTTACATCACATGAATCAACAAAAGTTGTATCAGGATTTAGTTTTGTTATAACTTTGGCCATGTATTTTGCCTCAAGGTGGTTCAAACCATGTTTCGCAACACTCGTGTCAATAGTTTTTGGAGGTATCCGTGAAACATAATAACCATCTACCAAAGAAATTATTTTTTTGTAAAGTTCTTCACGTCTTTTTGCTGTGAGTTTTTTTGAATCTTTAACCCCCAAAATAGAGAGTTTGTGAAGATTTTTTTTATTAATCGAGATTCCTGCAATAACAAGTGGTCCTATCATGGAGCCTCTTCCGGCATCATCAACACCACAAATTTGCACAAACTTGGTCAACGACTACAAGTATTAAACCATTATACATCTATTTGATACAGAATAATCATTGCAAATCAACAAAGACTCTTTTGAAGAAATCATAGAAGGCCAAACAAAATTAATGGTTCCAAAAAAATCGATTACCGATATCGTACCCCCAAAAGAGCCAGCATTTTTTAACCCAAAAGCAAAGTTGACTCGAGATTTTTCGATTATTGCATATGGGGCATTTTGGAAAAATTTTGAAGGACCAAAAATTTTTCTTGATGGATTATCTGGAATCGGAGCAAGAGGAATACGTGTAGCAAATGAATTAAAATCAGATAATGTAATCCTAAATGACCTAAACCCTTCTGGTTTAGAACTAGCAAAATATTCTGGAAAATTAAATAATTTAAAAAACGTGCAATTTTCGGAAAATGAAATCTGTAGATTTTTTAGCCTATACTCACAGAAAGGTAATCGAGCTTCAATTGTTGATATTGACCCATTTGGCTCTCCTGCTCAATTTTTTGACTGTGGCCTAAGAGCCACGATGCATGGCGGGATATTATCTTGTACTGCTACAGATTTACAAGTATTAAATGGACTTTTTCAAAAAGCTTGCGCGAGAAAATATGGAGGAATACCCATAAGAACCGAATACGGAAACGAAATAGCAATTAGGCTTATCCTTGGATGCCTTAGAATGGTAGCCGGACGTTTGGGGCTAGAGATAATTCCTCTTTATGTTGAAAGTAAATTCCATTATTATAGAATATATGTTAAGGTGCATAACAGACCAGACCAAGAAGAAAACCTAGGCTATATTATTCATTGCAAAAATTGTGGTCATCGAAAAATGGTTTTTGAAAAAATTAATTCCTGCGAATTATGTGAATCTCAAAATAATATCGCTGGAGTATTATGGATTGGTAAAATTTTTGATAAGAATTTTGTTGAAAATATGATTTTAAAAATGTCAGAACTAAATGTAGACAAAGATTGTGAAAAAGCTTTGAGAAAATGTTTAGCAGAATCAGAAATGCCTGGAATTTATTTCACCTTAGATGAAATTGCATCTAAAATGAAATCATCACCTCCCAAACTTGAAGACGCTATTAACAATTTACAAAATAATGGATACATTTCAAGTCCTACTTCATTTAGTCCAACAGGTTTTAGAACAAACGCAAACATTAAGGAAATAATTAACGTATTTTCAGATTAACCAGTATATCCTAGACATACAATGTATAATTCGCTACTTTGTTTTCTGCTTGCCGGAGGTTTTGTGAGATTGATTCTTGCAAATTTTTTCTTTACAAAATCCCGAAACTCCATAGAATATGCTCCATCAAATATCTTAAAAACAGCATTTCCTTTATGCATAAGCACTTTGTCCATAATTTTTGTACAGTCATAATTTAGGGAAATTTGTTTTGCATGATCAACGGTCCAGTTTCCAGAAACTTGTGGAGAAAGGTCACAAATTACCGCATTAACCTTTCTACCAAAATATTCCAATATTTCATCTACGATTGATTCATCTTCAATATCGCCTCGTAGAATATGAGCGCCTGATATTTCTTCAACATAAGATAGGTCAATTCCCATCACTTTTCCCTTGTTTCCAGCAAGCTTGACTGCCAATTGCGTCCATCCCCCAGGAGCGCATCCAAGATCAAGTACATAAAAACCAGGGCCAATAAGACGATATGATTGATTTAGTTCTTTGAGTTTGTATGTGGCTCTACTACGAAATCCTTGCTCGTGCGCTAAATTTCTATAATAGTCTCTTCTCGCATCTTGTAATCTCATTTCACTTTCAATGGTTTTTTCATTTCAGCGATTACCCAATCTTCAATTAATTGACAAGTTCTAGGACTTATTTCACCATCAATTGAACATCTCTGTTCCACTTGACACACAAGACATGGTGCATTTTCAATTGATTGAGTGCTAATTGGAGTTTTCTTTAAAATTAGTTTGTAAGTCCAACGACCTTTTTCAAGGATTTTTTCACGATTTATTGTTCCCATTCTTTCTAATTTTAATGCAAGACGTGAACCATCTCGGCTAGTAAGTTTTAATTTTTTCCACAATTCACTTTGGAACATTCCGTCAGATTCTTTTTCAGCTAAAATATCACATACTCGTGCAGTCAACCTTTCCATATCGACTTTTTCAATTTGGAAATTTTCAATTTCGTTATCTGTTAATTGCTCTTCTAGTTCTTCTTCTAGTGTTTTTTCTTCTTCTCGTTTAATTTCTGCCAGTTCTTTCTTGGTTAGTTTTTTTGGTTTGGGGGGTTTTACTTCAGTTTTCTTTGTAGTCTTTTTTGCTTTGGCAGGTATTTCTTCAGTTTTCTTTGTAGTCTTTTTTGCTTTGGGGTTAGTGATTTCTAGAACCTTGGTTTTTTTCTTCAAATCATCGATTTCTGCTTTGATTCTTGTTGCTTCTTCAATTAACGCGTTTTTTTTCTTTGCCATTATATTATCCTATTTTTATTAATTTCCATCATTAAATAATTCATTCCTATTTAACAGTAAATTTCTCACTTGTAGTTATACTATTCTTTTGGTTTTGGTCAAGGATATCTACTACCAATTTGTATTCACCTGGAATATCAACTAATTCAGAAAATATTTCGTTAATTGGAAGAAAAGAATTGTCATCTTCAAAACATTGATGGAAATAACCACTTTGAGTTAATGCATTTTCTTCAGACGTGTATATTGTAACATAGAGATCTCCACATGAAAACAATGAATCATTAACTATTACCTGGATCTGAACAGGTTCTGAAATAGAATATTGATTTTCCAATCCAATAATTTTAAGTGATTCATTTTGTGTTTCTTCTCCAATTAAATTAACTTGCAATAAATTTAGTTCACGACCAGGTTCTTGTAGTATATCTGCCATAACTACAAACCCAAAAATTAAAGAAAAAACTACTGGTAAAACATAAACAACATAAGTAACTGCCCTAGCCAATTTGATTTCTTACTAGTGATTCCCCTATATCTATTTAGCAAAATTCTAGTTTATGAGGAATTTGACGAATGAGTTAAATCGGAGTCAGCTAAGTATCGCTAGATGCGACTAAGAAAATTTAGAGTTAGAGCATATCGTTGCATTCATGATTCAGGAGAAATAACTGTAGGTGATTTGGCAGCTTTTGTTGGTAGAAACGAAAGTGGAAAAACAACAATTCTGCAAGCGCTAACTCTATTAAATAAAGATGAAGTAGTTTCAGAACTGGATCTTTGTGATGAAATGTTTGAAGAACTTAAAGAAGAGATTAGATTAGCAGAAGGAGAATTCGATTTAAACCAAAGCGAAATTAATATGGTTAAAGAAAAATTCCCAAAATTACCTGAGATAAAAAAAATTAAAATATTTAGGACAAATAAAAAACCAGAAATTCAATATGAATTTGAGAATATAAAAATCAGTGAGAAATCTGATGGAGGATTGAATTCTTGGGAAAATTTTTCCAAACGAATGTTAGATTTTTTGGATACGATTCCAAATCATCTTAGAATCCAAGTTAACACAAAATTTTTTGATGATCCTCCCCCCAAAAATCAAGTAGATTTTGATGCTGGTTTAGGTGAGTTTAGTAATCAATTTCATGTAGTGGCAATACAAGATCCAAAAGTAATAGAAGAGTGGGAAAAAATTTACACTAGGCCAGAAAATCATTTTTCGGACTTGCTTTCAGGAGGTAGTGAAAAGACGGCTTTGGAGAACTTTTTTTCAACTCAATTGCATCCAAGATTTGTATACTTTTCAGACTATAAGAAAATTTATGGAAATATCAATCTAAATGAATACATCCGAGAAGAAAAAATTGATAGAGGAGAATCTATAGAATATATCGAAGAATTTGACAAGGCAGAATCTGTTAGAAATCTTTTCTACTTGGCAGAATTAGATATTAATGAATTAGATGGAGTCAAGAACAGCCCATCACGATGTATTAAACTTCTCAATACCGCTAGTAATAGATTAACAAAAAAGCTAAACCCCGCATGGAAAGGCGATCCTATTCATGTAGAATTAAGATATAATCCTGGAAACATCATGAGTGTTGTAATTTCTGATGTTCATAGGGATGGAACAGTAACAAACACTGGCTTGTTAAACAGAAGAGCTGAAGGTTTTAAATGGACTTTTTCTTTTATTGTAAACTTTGCAGCAGAAACTCAAAGGGCCGAGCTTAAGGAGGCAATCCTTCTTTTAGATGAACCTGCCAGAAATCTTCATCCAACTCAGCAACGTGGGATTTCGGATCTGTTGAAAAACTTGGCAGGATCCAATCAAGTTCTATATGCAACACATTCGCCATTCATGATTTTTGATTATGCCCCGGGTAACTTGTTAGTTGTAGAGCTAGACAAAAGAAAACATCTTAGTAGAATATTTTATGATTATTGGAATGCCGATGATAAAACACTCACACCAATCCTTTATGGATTATCAAGAGGGTTAGTTGACTCCATTGTGGATAGAGAGATTGGGAGAAATTCTCGGCCTGTTATTATTGTAGAAACAATGTCTGATTCGATGTATCTAAATTCTTTTGACAAGTTCTTACAAGACCCAAACATTTCAATGAATCCACTAAACATTGTACCCGCGTTTAATAAAAATGCAGTTTTGCCACTTGCGATATTCTATAGAAATCATGGATACAAAACATTCATTTTATTAGATAATACCGATGAATCAAAACAAATTTCTTCTCAACTAGAGTCCAATGAATTTTCTCCAATTCAAACAATATTTTTTGAAAAAGAGGGAAAAACATTAGAATCCATTGAAGATTATATTGTTCTTGAGGATTATCTTCACGCCGTAAATCAAACATACGAAATTAAACTTAGAAACGAAGGTTATTCAAATCTTACCCCCGAAGACATAATTTCCAAGAAAAAGAAAGGAGTATTGGAAAATTTAAGTTCCATTTGGGAAGAGCATAAGGATGATGATTGGAATGATTTTGATAATGAAGAGATTACCAGGTATATTTGTGAAAAAATTGCCCTAGAGGAAACCGATTTTTTATCAGATAAAACAAAAGATCAATTCCGTTCACTTTATCGCTTAATTGCCGAGAGAATCCGACAGTTTCAAAATGCTGCTATCAAGACGGATTTAGATAAATTTCAAAAGCCCAGAAATTAAGATTAATGAAGCTTTCTTATGATAAAGACTCTAATTTCAAATCCAAAAGTGAACGAATATTCAATTAAGGTTTAATTTAGAGATGAAGCAGATAGTACCTATGAATGAATCCTCTATGAGAGGAATTTTCCTTTCTTTAATTTTGGTATTGGCTTTAGCAGTAATATTTATTCCAACTAATGCATATGCAGCAGATGAGATAATTGTAAAAAGTGTGTCTTTTGAGAAAAGTACAATATTAGAGATTGCAAACGAAGGAAGTAAAGAAGTAAACTCCGTTAGAATATGGTTGGCAAGCGATTATAATTTCGAAGTTTTTAAAACTGAAAATGGCTGGACTGGTGAAAGGACACCACAAGGAGTTATCATTTTTACTTCAACGGAGCCCATTAAGAAAGGAGAATCTGTTAAATTTGGAGTTAAAACAAATGAATCAAATCCTGGAATTAATTGGAAGGCTTTAGATATAGAAGGCGCACAAATAGAAATCGGAAAATCTATTGGCGATGATTGGGATGATCATGTAAAGATATCATCATACACAAGTACCAGTGAAGGAGTTTTTGAAAATTCCTCATTTAGAATAATACCAGAAAAACCAAACGCAGGAGGATCTATCCGAGTGACAGGAGATAATTTTGGTTCCTCACAGCAATTGGATTTTTTTATCAATTCTCAGAACATGGGGCCATTTAATACCGATAGTGAAGGTCACTT
>DATKZR010000007.1:0-28659 GCA_035527875.1 Nitrosopumilaceae archaeon
TGGCCAGGCTGGGTGATTCCCGCAATTTGAGACTTGAAAATCTAGAATAAGTTTCTTTATTACCCAGTTTTTTAATTTATTTTTCAATAACTTGTTGTGATTAAATGAAATTTAGAGAAATTTATTGTAATAATTGCAAAAGGATGCTAGGGCGATATAATACCAAATACTATGATAGGGAGAAAATTAAAGAAATATTGAATTCTAGACATTCATCACATGTACGAAAAGGTCACCAAGTAATAATCAGAATTTTTATCAAGGAACCCTGAGCTATTTTTTAAATATAGCTCAGACTGGTATTGATATTTTTCACATCGAAAGAAACTTCTAATGTAGATTTTAATTTGATCTCGTACTATTCTAATGATTTTTGAATCTCTTCTAACATATTTTTTTGATGTTTACTAAGTTTTTTTGGTATGTTTACTACAACTCGCACATATTGATCTCCTCTTCCTCTAGAATTCATTCGCGGTAATCCCTTTCCTTTGAGTTTGATAATAGTATTAGGTTGACTTCCTGAATCAATTTTTATTTTTTCAGTTCCATTTAAAATGGGTACTTTTACCTCTCGACCAAGAGCAGCATCAATCATAGATACATTCTGATCATAAAAAATATCGGCCCCATCTCTTTTAAAGTCCTGATGAGGAGAGACACGAATTCTAACAATTAGATCTCCATTAATCCCACCAGGGATCTCATCACCCTCATTTGGAATTGTATAATCTCCATTATCAACACCAGGAGGAATCTCAAACTCTATTTTTTTTGTTCCTTTTTTCTTACCGCTTCCACCACATTCAGGACAAGGTTTTTCAATTATTGATCCTTTTCCACGACATGGAGAACATGGTACAACTGTTACAAAAGAAGCAAAACCCATGTTTCTGCTTTGACGTACTTGACCTTGTCCATTGCAACTAGTGCAAGTTTTTGGATTAGTTCCAGGTTTACAACCAGAGCCATTACAAACATTACATTCAATATTTTTTTCCAATTCAACGTTCATTTTTTTTCCAGAAAGAACGTCCTCTAAGGTGATATAAGTCTCGTAAAGAAAATCAGAGCCTCTTTGTTGTTGTGCTCTAAATCCTCCTCCTCTACCAAAAATTGACTCAAAAATAGAATCAAATCCCCCTCCAGAACGCCCAAAAATATCACTAAAATTAGCGCTGGCACCCTGGAAAATATCCTCAGTACTATATCTTCCATCTACACCTGCATGGCCATGTTGGTCGTAAATTTTCCTTTTTTCAGGATCGGAAATTACTGCATATGCCTCAGAAATTTCTTTAAAGTGTTCTCCTGCATCTTTTGATTTATTTCGATCAGGATGAAATTTTAAAGCTAATTTTCTATATTGTGACTTAATTTCGTTAATAGGTGTAGTTTTTGAAACTCCTAAAACCTCATAATAATCACGTTTTGCAGCCATGAATTATTCTTTAACTATTATTGTTGTATAAACGATCAATTTAGAAGTATTAGTTATTTTTTTGTTTTATCGGTGGAAGATGATTCAGAATTTTGTTCCCCAGTTGGTTGCTCTTGTTGTCCTTCCCCAGTTGGTTGCTCTTGTTGTCCTTCCCCAGTTTGCTGTTCAGGACCTGGAGGAGGTGCAACATTTTTGTAAAGTTCGGTTGTAATTTCATTAACCGTTGATTTTAAGGTCTCAAGTTTTGGTTTGAGTTCATCTATTTCTTTATCCAGAGCTCCTTTTACTTCCTTTACAGCATCAGTTACTTTGATTCCTTGTTCTTGGGTAATTTTGTCTTTAAGATCATGATTAACTAATTTTTCTGTGGTGTAGATGAAACTTTCAGCTTCATTTTTAAGATCAATTTTTTCTTTTTTCTTTTTATCCTCCTCAGAGAATTTTTCTGCATCTTCTTTGAGTTTTTCAATTTCATCTTTAGAAAGTTTGGTGTTAGATTCGATTGTAATTGTGGCTACTTTTTGAGTTCCAAGATCTTTTGCAGTTACATTGATTATTCCATTAGCATCAATGTCAAATTTTACTTCAATTTGAGGTATACCTCTTGGTGCTGGAGGTAATTCAGTGAGATTAAAACTTCCTAAAGAAACATTATCACTAGCCATAGGCCGTTCACCTTGGACAACGTGAATTGTAACTGCTGTCTGATTATCTGCAGCTGTGGTAAACACTTTACCTTTTGAAGTTGGAATTGTTGTGTTTCGCTCGATAAGAGGCTCTCTAACTCCCCCCATAGTTTCAATTCCAAGAGTTAATGGAGTTACATCTAATAATACAATATCGCTAGTCACATCTCCTGCAATTATTCCCGCTTGAATAGCGGCTCCCATGGCAACTGCTTCCATTGGATCTACTCCGGACTCAACTTCTTTTCCAATTATTTCGCTAACAAATTTTTTTACTGCTGGAATTCGTGTAGGGCCTCCAACCATTACAATTTTATTTACATCTGATTTGGCTAGCTTGGCATCTTCTAGAGATTTCTCTATTGAAGGTCTACACCGTTCTATAATAGGTCGAATTAATTCATCTAGTTTAGCCCTTGTCATTCTTAATTCAAGATTCTTAGCACCTGAGGAAGGATCTTGTGCGATAAAGGGAAGGTTGATTTCAGTTTCCATAACTGTTGAAAGTTCAATTTTTGCTTTTTCGGCAGCTTCTCTAATTCGGGTCATCGCAGTACTATCTTTTGAAAGATCCAACCCCTCTTTTTTCTTAAATTCATCAAGAACATAATCAATTACAACTTTATCCATATCAGTTCCGCCTAATTGGGTATCACCAGAAGTACTCATTACTTCAAAAACTCCACCACCCATTTCCATAACAGTAACATCTAAAGTCCCTCCACCAAAATCAAAGACAAGAATTTTCATATCTTCTTTGGTTTTGTCTAAACCAAAGGCTAATGATGCAGCTGTAGGTTCATTGATTATTCTAACCACATCTAGACCAGCAATAGTACCAGCATCCTTAGTCGCTTGTCTTTGGTTATCATCAAAATATGCTGGAACAGTAATTACGGCTTTTTCTACAGATTCACCAACAAAAGCTTCTGCATCTTTTTTTATTTTCTGAAGGATAAAAGCAGAGATTTGTTGGGGTTTGTACTCTTTATCTTGAATTTTGAAAACGTGTTCACTACCCATTTTTCTTTTGGCTGCGACTATAGTTCTATCAGGATTTGTTACTGCTTGTCTTCTAGCAGGTTCACCAACTAGCAGATCTCCATCTTTGGTAAAGGCTACTACTGAGGGAAACGCTTTACCACCGACTGTAGTACCCTCGGCTGCTGGAATAATTGTTGGCTTTCCACCCATAATTACTGCAGCAGCAGAATTACTTGTTCCTAAATCAATTCCTATTATTTTAGTCATCTTAAGTTTTATCCTGTTTTTTTGAAATTTCTACTAGCGTTGGTCTAATAATCTTATTATGAGAAATATATCCCTTCCTGATTTCTTTTGTGATTGTATCATCATCAAGCTTGGGATCAGTAATTATCGAAATCGCTTCATGTACATTAGGGTCAAAAATTTCTCCCAAAGCATCTATTGGAACAACATTATTCTTTTCAAGTAATAAATCCATATTTTTTACAATTGAATCTAATCCTTCCATGTTTCCCTCACCTTTTGAAAAAACTTCTTTCGCTCTTACCAAATCATCATAAATTGTAAGGAATTCGATCATAAATCGAGCTAATTTAGTATTTACACCATTTTCAATTTCGAATTGTGTTTTTTTATTTAAATTTTGAAAATCAGCTAATACATGTTTTAGTTTATTTTCTAGATCTTGTGATTTTTCTTTTTCTTTTTCAAGAAGATTTTTTAATTCTCCTAAGGAAATATTGCCATCACTATCTTCTAATAACTTATTATTTGTGTAAGCATCATCTTCAGATACTACCTTAACTGAAATTTTATCGGGGTTATCTTCATTAGACATTTCACAGGTGGTAATTGAGAAGCTAATTTATACGCTTATTGAATAGTTTCGCATAAAGGATTTGCTTTAACAATAATAAGATTAGAATCTTTTTTATTTTTTTCAATATTTTCAAAATCTAATTTAGAACAAACTATCACGATTGTAGTTTTATCACTATGAAATAGATCTAGATGAGAATTCTCATAAGCTTCAACATCTCCAATATAATCACGTAATCGAGAAGTTAGATTTTTTAGCATTTCGATTTTATCTCCTCGCATTGCATGTTGATCAAGAGTCCAAGATATTGCAATTTTTGTTCTGCTTGCTTTTAGATCATTTTTCTTTAATGTGGAACGAATTTCATCAATTAATCTTTTTATGTATCCATCAATTCCTTTTACGCTTCCGTTAATTAGATACATTAGAGTATTTGCCCCTTCAAATGAGGAACCTAATGATTTAAGATCATGTAATCCTGTAACCATGTCATCTAAGAATATTTCTTGAAAGTCGTCTGAAGAAAGGTCCTTTTTAGTAACTTCATCTTGAGCGTATTTACAAACTTCTAAAATACTACAAAGCTTAGAAAACCTCGATAATACGTTGATTGCATGAAAATGTTCAGACGAAGAAATCGCTACAAATTTTTTTTCTTTCTTACCAGTAGATAAGAGTTCAGCTAACTCTGGATCCTCTTTTCCATTAAAAGAGCCAATCACCTTAGGTTGTTGATTTAGATCTTCTATAGGATAGTAAAAGTAAGAGATTTGTTTTCCAATTTCTAAACCTGTAATGTGTTCTAATAGTGAAATATTTTCATTATTTCCTCCAAATCCAGTTGGTAGAGTATAGATTATTGAGCTATTTTTCTTTAAAGAATTTGTAGCGTCTTTGAATTTAGAATGAATTTCTGTTTTTATATCCTGACCAGTTTTTCTAACTCTTGGAGTAAAAAAAAGATATTGAGCCTTTGAAACCGCAACATCTATTGGCTCCATTGCTAATAGTGGTTCATCCTCTTTGAGAGAAGCAACGTTTGGGTAAATTTTAGCAATTTCTGCTTTAAGGGATATTGCAGATGGATTGGACTCGTCAACAATGTATACATCTGCACCCTTCATTGCCATTTGGGAGGCTATTGCATATCCTTCTGTACTAAGTCCGTAAACTACTACTTTTGATCCAACCATTACAATGACATCTATGAAACAGACTAAGAAAAACTTATTGAACTAATGATAATAACGAAAAATACTTGAAAATTTGGATGGATGTTTTGACTCCTAAACAACTACTGTTTGCGGAGTTTATTTTTCAGAAGGTTAGTAAAAATCATGAATTCTTGTGTACTTCTAGATCGTATAATGAAGTTTCAAAACTTTCCAAAATTCGAAATTTTGACCTAATTTTTGTTGGAAAACATGGGGGAGCTAAAAAATCAACCAAACTTGATGCACATATAGATAGAATGAAAAAGCTTTCTCCAATAATAACAAAGTTTTGCCCAGATTTGACGATCAGTTTTTGCTCCCCAGAGGCAGCAAGAATTTCGTTTGGATTAGCCATAAAACATGTCGCATTTTGTGATTCTCCTCATGCGGAGGCCGTAATGAGGTTGACATTGCCTTTAATTCAGAAGCTGCTAATACCATGGATTATTCCAAAAAAAGAATTTGTAAAATATGGAATACAATCCAAAAATATTATTCAATACAAAGCAATAGATGCAGCAATAACAATAAAACGACAATCAACAAAAAACAAAACTCTGTATTTTAAGAAATCCAACAAAAAAATAATTTTAATTCGAATGGAAGAAGAACAAGCAGCTTATTTGTCCAAATCAACTAAAATTATTCCGATAATAAAAAAGATTATTGATGAATTTAGTGAAGAAAATATAATTATTCTTGGAAGATATTCTGAACAGATAAAAAAATTAAAGACAATATTTGGAAAAAGAGCTCAGATTTTGAAAATGTCATACGATGGAAAATTTTTGCTTGAAAATATTGATATTTTTATTGGATCTGGAGGTACAATGACAGCAGAATCTGCTTTACTTGGCGTTCCCACGATTTCTTATAATGCTGTGCCAAATATTGTGGAAAAATATTTGGTAAAAAATAACCTTGTAAAAAGAGAATCAAATCCTCAAAAAATTGTGAAAATTATTAAAAAGTATATGAAATCCTCTGATGAGGAAATTAAAAAAAGAGCAACAAGAATTTCATGTCAGATGGAGGATCCAATTCAAAAATTGTTTGAGGTAATTTAAGAATCCTAATTAGATTTTATTTTGAAAAAATAAAGATAATAAAAAGTTCATTAAGGGAACTAGTCTGCTGGATTTTAGAAGCCCGGTAGTGTAGCGGTCAAGCATAGGGGCCTTTGAAGCCCTTGACCCCAGTTCGAGTCTGGGCCGGGCTATTTTATAATATTTTAAAAATCTAATCTTGTAAGAAGTTTGGTTGCAATTATGAAAAGGGTAGTTGCAATAATTGTAAGAATTCCCATTTCCAAAATTACCAATTCAGTAATGTCTCCAAAAATTCCTGCACGAATAACATCGACCAAATAGGTTAGAGGATTTAGATAAAAAGCAGTTCTTAGAGGCTCTGGAGCACCTATAGCTGGATAAAATGCGGTACTTACAAAGGCAAAGAAAAGAAATGCCGTGTTAAGAATTACATTAAATCCCTCACTGGATCTTAATTTTGTTGCAATAATTGAGGCTATTGAACCAAATAGAACTGAACCCGTCACTGCAGCAAAAACTATCAATGGTATTGTAACTAAAGAAAATTCAATTGAATCAAAGAATACAGGGTATCCAATTATTGCAATCAATGCTGCACTGACCAATCCAATAATTCCAATAGTACAAATATTACTCAAAATGTAATTTGATCTGGTAAATGGTCCAGACATAATTTGTTCAAACATGCCATATTTTCTATCATTCCAAATAATAATACCTGAGACTAAAGTGCTATTCATAATATTAAATCCAATCATTCCTGACGCCAAAAATGCTGGATATGCAAGATCCTTTGTTCCAAAAGGAACTTCTTTAATCAACGAAGAGTATGCGAATCCTGCGATGAAGATGTAGATTACTGGAAAAATTATTTGCCAAAGTAGAAAAGCAGGGTTAATAGAGATTGTTAAATTTCTATTTACAAGTCTAATTATTGGATACATTTTCCTCCACCATTTTTAAGAAAATTTCTTCAAGATTAGTTGGGACTGCAGAAAGATCATCTATGTCTATCCCATTATCATTTAAAATTCGTAATATTTTCATTAGTACTAATTCGGATTGTTTCGAATGTATGGTGATATTTGTTCCAGTGATGAAATCAATTTTGCAATCTGAAATACCAGAAAGAAGGGACTTAATTTCCTGTTGATTTTTTATTAAATGAATTTTAATTGTTTTTTCTTTTCCAAATCTTTTTTTTAATGCGTCTGGTGTATCAACTGCAAGAATTTTACCTTTGTCAATTATTGCTATTTCATCACAAAGATATTCAGCTTCGGTCAAAATATGTGTTGTAAAAAATATTGTCAAACCAGTTTGTACTTTGTTTTTCAAATAATCTAATAGTTTTCTTCTTGCACTTGGATCTAAACCAACAGTTGGTTCATCTAAAAATAAAAGGTCCATATCATGCATAAATTCGCGAGCTACCTGGACTCTTCTTCTTTGACCAATTGACAAATCTTCATTTCGTTTTTTACGTATTTCAGTTAGATCAAAATCGATGAGGAGTTTTTCCATCCTGGTTTTACGTTCAATTTTAGGTACATTCCACATCATTCCATATTTTTCAAGCGATTTTTCTACGGTTAATGTTGGTTCATAACTTGGTTGTTGTAAAACGACTCCAATCTTATGGCGTACTTTTAGAGGATTTTTTATTGCATCTACTCCCAAAATGGTAAGAGACCCACCTGAGGGTTGAATTAGAGTTGTAAGAAGCTTGATTGTAGTAGATTTTCCAGCACCATTTGGTCCCAAAAACCCAAAAACTTGGCCGCTTTTTACGGACATTGTAATATCATTAACTGCTTTTATTGATCCATAAGATTTTGATAAACCGTCAACATTGATACAAGACATGAACGAATTGCGATCTTCTTACTAATTTAGGTAATGAAATTTTTATTAATAGACCCTGTTTACAACCAATGAATTGTCTGAATTTGAAAATCTTCTAAATAAACTACTTGAACAAAAGTCAGAACTAACTAGATCAGATATTGAAGATATGATTAAACAGAAAAAAGAAAAGATTGGAGCAGGTTACCTTACTGACCAAGGAGCAATTTTTTTAATTGCCTCTGATTTTGGAATTTCACTTTCAGAGCCACTAAAGGTGGAAATGGGATTAAAAGATCTCTATGCTGGTGCAAAAGAAATTTCTTTGGAAACCAGAGTTCTAAACATGTCTCCTGCAAAACAATTCAATAGGAAAGATGGTTCTCCGTTTTATCTTCGAACAATGACCGTTTACGATACCAATTCTACAGCTAGTGTAAAACTATGGGATGATAAAGCAAATATCCCTGGAATTGAAAATATCAAACCGGGTGACCTGATAAAAATTATCAAAGCTTACGTAAAATCAGATCTTAATGGAGAACCCACTATCAATATTGGATCAGGTTCTAATTTGGAAACAGTTGATAATGAAAGTGATATTCCAAATATAGACAACATCACAAAAGATGTTAGCGAATTGAAAGAAGGCCAGAAAGATTTGGTAATATCAGGAACAATTGATGGTATGATATCAGGCATGGAATTTACAAATTCTCGTGGTCAACCAGGAAAAGCCCTTCGAATGAGGCTGAAAGGAAAAGATGGAAATTCCATGAAAGTGGTTCTCTGGGGACAAGATGAATCTGTAATTCCAAATATGATTTCTCAAGATGCTAAAGTAAGACTTCTTGGAGTAAAAGTACGGTCAGGAAATCAAGGAACGGAAATTCATGGAAATGAATCTACCATAATTGAAATTGAAGGTGGAAAAGAAACAGAACCCATTATTACAAGAATTCTTTCAATTTCAACAAATGAGAAAGGAAATAAAATGATTTTAGGAGTTGACAAAAATAAAAAATTATTTAATATTAATGATTTTTCAAATTCTACCAATGTATTCCAAGAAGGAGATGTGATAGAGATAATGCCATCAAAAGCTTATGGGAATTCTATAACCTTAGATGATAATTCATTTGTTAGAAAATTAGATGAGGATAACACTATTCCCTCTCTATCAAAACTTCGAACAAAGATTAATGATGTTAAAGTTGATGAAAATTATTGTATTGAGTCAATAGTTCTGAAAGTTCCAGAACGACGAGAGGTTCAAACAAAATCTGGAGAATCTATTGCATTATCTGAGATGTTTGTAGAAGATGATACTGGGCAAATTTGGGTTAAAGGATGGCGAAACCAGGCTAGATTAATTGAAAATTGTGAACTAGGAGAGATTATTTCCATAACTGGACTTAATGCAAGAGCAGGACTAGAAGGAAGAATAGATCTATTCTTAACATCATTTTCTAAAATTACAAAGAAAAATTAAGAATCCCAAAATCCTCTTGTTATAACGTATTGCCTTTCTGCCTCATAGATTTGTTTGAATATTATTTCCTCATCAACCATATTTCTTAAAATTCTTGCCGCAGTGTCAGCTCCAACTCCATAACCAGATATTACGGTAATTGCTAATTTTCCAAAATTTTCTACTAGGGAAGCTACTTTCCAGGCTCGATTAAATTTGTGTTTTTCATCAGTAGATAGTTTTCTTCCACTATGATTTTTGCGAATAATTTTTGGAAGATCAGTCTGAATAAAAAGTAGCAGTAATTTGTCTTGATTTACAGTATGGACAAATTAGAAGATTTCCCACCTCTTTTGTCTCAATTACCCGTTCCCATTTTCCACATCTAGCACAAATTAGACGGTGTTTTGTTTTTGCAAGTCTGGCTTTAACAAGATCTAAAATACCTTTATCAAGATTAACAGGAGATGAATAATATTTTGTGGTATGATCTAAAATAGGTTCAGCAAGTTTTGAAAAGTTATCAACTTCTAACCATTTAATGGAAATAGCATTTTCTTTTATTTTTTGTAAAATTTTTTTAGTATTTTTTAAATCATACTTATCATGGAATAATTCTCGTAATGCTTCTTTTACAAGTGGAGTCTTTGAATACCGTTCATATAAAAATCTGGCTGATTTTTTTTCATAAATTGCTCCTCGCCTTACTACTCCAAATTTTTTAGCGACACACCAAGTTCTCCAATTCACGTTATGTGTTCCCTTCAAGGAAGCTGTTACCATTGAATACAGATCATAATCATCTTTTATTACTTCAAGAAATAGTTTTTCTGAGATTCTAGAACTTGAAGATAAAACTATTCTGTAACCATCAGATCGAGAATCAACCAAAAATCCAAGGATTGAGGATAGTATTGAAGAGAGTAAAGTAGAAAATGTTGAATTTATTTTTGTTCCAAAACAAGAGTGTATAACAATTGCCCCCTGAGATCTACAAGATTCTATAACTATGGTATTGTCATTTGGGATATTATCAAAAACTAATTTTTCAATAGTTTGATTAATTAATTTCATAGAGCCATTTTTGACTTTAGTTCTAAAATTTCCTACTTTTTTTGCAGTGTTATAATCAATGGGGATACTTTCTCCCTCCCAATAAGGAACAGTTATTCCTCCTCCTCTAAATGGTTCAACGTTGACACTGAATGATTTTTCATCTACGTTAAGAATTCGCCATTGTAAACCTTTGAGAACAAAAATATTTCCCGAATCGCCAAAATCCCCTACAAATCTTTGATCCAGTGAGCCAATGATTTTTTTTCCTACACTATCAAAAACCTTGAATTTGAGAATATCAGGTATGGTAGATAGATTTTCAAAATAATATTTGAAAGCACCACCTTTTTTCCTAAAACTCATTTTAATCCTGTCAAAAAATATCAAGTAATTAGAGTCAAGTAAATCTAAAACACTCACTAAATCTTCCAATGTTAAATTTCTAAAAGAATATGCTTGAGTTATTGCTTCAAAGGCCTTATCAACAGGAATCTCACCTAATTGCATCGTCATTCCCACTAAATGATGAGCAAGTACATCTAGAGAACCATCATGAATTTTTTGAGGCTCAATTGAACCCTCTTTTGTACGCTCAAGTATTGCATGAACTTCAAATTCATCATCTGGATTATTTGTAATAACTAGTCCTTTGGCGGATTCATTTCTATTGTGTCTACTTCTACCAATTCTTTGCACTAATTTTGACACTTGTCTTGGTGAACCATAGTGAATGACTAGTTCAACTGATCCAATATCTAACCCTAATTCAAGTGAAGAAGTACAAACCACAATTCCGCGTTTGCCTTCTCTTAGTGAAATTTCTGTATCTTCTCTTACTTCCTTTGATAATGAACCATGATGTAGTTCAATGTTAATGGAAGATTTTTCTTTCATAATAGAAGCTAAAAATTCCGCTTCTCCTCTAGTGTTAGTAAACAAGAGTATGGGCGAATTTAGGTCTAAATCTATAACATATTCAATAATTTTATCAGCAACATCTGAAATAGTTCCATCTACATATTTTACTTCAACATCATAGTCTCTTACAGAGGAATCTCTAATTATTACACATTTTCTTTTTGTTCCAACGACAAATTTACTAGCTTCTTCAAAATTGCCCACTGTAGCCGATAATCCAATTCTAGTAAGGGGATATTTTGAATTTATTTGGAGCCTCTCGAGGCTTAATGAAAGTTGAGAACCTCTTTCACTCGCAAGTAATTCATGCACTTCATCTATAACAATCCACTCAAGATCAGATAATGCATTTAACATCTTAATTTGAGTGAGTAAAATGACTAGAGTTTCAGGAGTGGTTATTAGAGTTTCAGGAGTGGTTATTAGAATATCAGGGGGATTTTCAGTAATTTTTCTTCTATCTCGCTGATTTGTATCACCATGTCTAATTTCTATTGAGAGATCGTTACTTTGTGCATATTTGGTAATCCTCCTAAAGACATCTCGATTTAATGCACGTAAAGGAGTAATGTAAAGCACTTTAATTTTACCAATTTTTTTTGATTTTTTCACTAGGGAAAAAATTGGGATTACTGAGCATTCTGTTTTTCCTGAACCAGTAGGTGCAATAACTAAACAATCTTTTTTTTGTAATATTATGGGCGATGCTTTTTTTTGAATTTCTGTAAGAGTTGTAAATCCCAGATTGCTAAATAAGGAATAAAGTTTTGAGTTAGAAGTTGGACTCTTTGACTGTTTTTGATCGTGATTTTTCATAAAACATTACGCCGACTAACCCAATTACAAATAAAATTACAGTGATTGCTGGAATAGCGTCAAAGATTCCTGCCATACTGTAATTATTTCAGTGATCATTAAAAATCTTCAGTATATTCAGATAATCCAGAGCCATCTATGATATAGGAAAAAGTATGATGGTTTAAAAGCCAATTTACTTCTCCGTGATTTTTTGACGAATTTTTAGATAATTTAATTTTAATATGTGTAAAAAGATCTATAGCTTTTCTCATATTTTCTACATTTTTATCATCGATATTTCTTATCATATTAGTAATAACAATTGGAATATTATTATCCATTGCCATTAAAGATAGATCATGAAGGTGTTTCATGAATAATGAATTTTTTTCGAAAATAGATTTTTCGGTTTTGTACTCATAAGAAAATAAATCAGTAATATTATCAATTGCTATGAGGGAAAAATTTACTTGTTTAAGATTTTTAATTAAATTTATCTGCTCTGATGTATTTGTTATTCTAGAAACAGTGATTTTATCTAAAATATTAAAATCTAAATTTTGATTCTTTTGCATCTCAAGAATTCGTTCTGGTCGGAATCCACCTGTTGTATCTAGAAAAAGAACCGTTCCACCATTTTTTATTACATTAATGGATATTTGTAATAGCAATTGCGTTTTACCCGTTCCATTTGCTCCATAAATGTCGGTGATAACACTTGAGGGAATTCCACCTGAAAGAAATTCGTCTAATTTTTGCAAGCCTGTAGAAATCATTTAGTTAATTATAGAAAAACAGAGAAAAAATTTAAGGAATTTCATAAATTAACAAAGAGGCAAGGCTTTTATTCAAGAAAACAGCGATGCCAAATTAAGTGAATAATTAGTGTCACAAAGTATCGCAAAAAGACCATTAACCATACTTCAAAAAAGCGCAAAGAAGAAAGTTATTGTTAGGCTGAAAAATGAAGTAGAGTATAAAGGAAAAATGGATAATGTTGATTCGTATATGAATTTGATTATGACCGATGCTGAAGAACTTCATGATGGAAAAGTGATCGCAAACTATGGTAGAGTAATAGTTAGAGGTAATAACGTCCTATTTATTAAAATTGAAAACGAACTCTAAGATCTAGTGGTTCACATGACCAGTAATTTTCTATTTACATCAGAATCAGTAACCGAAGGACATCCAGATAAAATATGTGATCAGATTTCAGATGCATTTTTAGATGAATATTTACGACAAGATCCTGATTCAAGAGTCGCTGTGGAAACACTTGTTACAACTGATTTTGTAGCGGTTGCTGGAGAAGTAACCTCAAAAGCAAATTTTGATAAAAAGGCCCAAGAAGAATTAGTAAGAAAAATCATAAGAGAAATTGGTTACAACCATAAAGATTTGATGTTTGATACTGAATCTTGCGAAATAATACTAAAGCTCCATTCTCAAAGTCCAGATATTAGTCAAGGTGTTACAGCAACAGAAGAAAAAGAACAGGGAGCAGGAGACCAAGGATTAATGTTTGGATTTGCAACAAATGAAACGGAAGAATTAATGCCAATGCCCATTTTACTTGCCCAAAAATTAGCGCAAGAATTAGCCAAAGTTCGAAAAAATAATGTTTTACCATGGGTTAGACCTGATGGAAAAACTCAAGTTTCTGTAAGATACGAGAATGACAAGCCAACCAAAATAGAAACAGTCGTAGTTTCAACCCAACACTCTCCAGAAGTTTCTCAAGAAGAAATCGCAAAAGAGATTATAGATAAAGTAATCAAACCAGTTTTAGGAAATCTTTGGAATGATGATATAAAAATTCACATTAATCCAACAGGGAAATTTGTAATTGGAGGTCCACACGGAGATGCAGGTTTGACAGGAAGAAAAATAATTGTTGATACCTATGGTGGCTTTGGAAGACACGGAGGAGGAGCTTTTTCAGGTAAAGATCCATCCAAAGTTGACAGATCAGCATGTTACATGTGTAGGTATATTGCTAAAAATATTGTAGCCGCAAATTTAGCTGAAAGATGTGAAGTACAATTAGCGTATGCAATAGGAATTGCTGAGCCCGTATCTCTTTATGTTAATACTTTTGGAACAAGTAAAATCCCAGAAAAAGATATTGAGAAAATAGTTAGAAGTAATTTTGACATGAAACCTTCAGGAATTATCTCACATTTGAATTTGAAAAGACCGATCTATAGAAAAACAGCAGCATATGGCCATTTTGGAAGAAATGAGCCAGAATTTAATTGGGAAAAAACCGACAAAGCAGATGCCCTAAAGCAAGCTGCCAGAATCTAATAGTGCCCTAATAGATTGAAAAGAGACCTTTGAAATATTTTGTAATTTCTTGTGATTTCCTTTAAAATCTCCAATGAGTAGGTTAAGATCATCCACACCAAATTCACTACGAGGGTTAGAAATCGCAGCATGATATGCAGATTCCAGATTAATTTTTTTTATTTTAGTTTGTGTTTTAATTGAAAAAAGTTTAACATATTCTTGAAAAGGAATGAATTCGGAACCTACGAGATCCAGAGTTTGTTTTTTAAATTTTTTGTCAATTAACGATTTAGATATTATTTTGGAAACATCATTAATGTAGATTGGTTGAATAGAGTAATTTCCACTACCAGGAATTTGAATTTCTCCTTTTTTGATTTGTTTTTTTAGATATTTTGTAAAAAGATCGTCTTTTCCAACAATGTAAGAGGGTCTAAAAATTGTGTAATCCAAATCAGATTCTTTTATCAGTTTTTCTGCCTGGTATTTTGAAATAAAATACCCTAGTGAGCTTGATTTTGATACTCCTAAGCCGCTTGTATAAACAATTTTTTCTATTTTGGCTTTTTTGCATAAATTAATAATTTTTTTTGTAAATTCTACATTAATCAAATTATAATTATTTTTGATAGTTTGTTTTCCTATTCCAACTAGATGTATTAAACCAAAAGAATTTTTGATTTTAGGAAGAATTGTTTTTTCATCATATTCTTTAGAAACAATTTTGGTTTCATTTTTTAATTTTTTAAAATTTTTCCTTGATATTGAAATTAATTTTACATTGTTTTCAGAAAGGTATTTTCTAACATTTTTAGCCACAAATCCACTTGCGCCGGTAACAACTATTTGAAAATCTTTTGTCATGTTAATATCTACATAGTTTTGATTTTAAATATATTCCAAAAAGGTAAACAAGAATTAATACATCAGAATAGACATGGTTATCGTGGAAAAAAAGGATAAAAAAAAACTAAAAACAGGATTTACCACAGGGACTTCAGCTACAGCCGCTGCAAAGGCTGCATTATTATCAATAATTAACCAATCAAAATTTGAAAACATCGATGTTAAATTGCCTAAAGGAAATTTTATAAAAATTCCAATTCATTTTTGTGAATTTGAAAAAAATAAAGCTCGGAGTTCTGTAATCAAAGATGGAGGAGATGATCCGGATGTTACCCATGGTGCTGAAATTATAGTTGATTTGTTCTTAACAGATAAGAAAAATGAAATTGAGATAGAGGGAGGAGAAGGAATTGGGATTGTTACCAAACCTGGATTAGGCCTGGAAATCAACAAAGCAGCAATTAATCCCGTTCCAAAAAAAATGATTAATGAAAATTTAACAGAAATTGCGGGTAATCTCTTGTTAGAAAATGGAATTAAAATTATAATTTCAGTTCCAAAGGGAAAAGAATTAGGTCCAAAAACAGACAATCCACGGCTTGGGATACTAAATGGGATTTCCATTTTAGGAACTAGTGGAATCGTAATACCATTTTCTACGGCATCATATGCTGCATCTATTAGACAGAATCTAGATGTGGCAATTGCAATGGGAAATGATACTGTTGTTCTTACAACTGGAGGAAGAAGTGAAGATTTTGCAAAAAAAATAATAGATTTACCCGAACATTGTTTTGTTCAAATGGGGGATTTTTCGGGATATACAATCCAACAATGCTCAAAAAAAAATATCAAAAAAGCATATGTTGTGGGATTTATTGGTAAATTGGCAAAGATGGCTGCCGGAGTAAAGCAAACTCATGTCAAGGGATCTAAGGTTGACATGAAATTTTTGTCGGAATTGGTCAGAAATTGTGGGGCAAATGAAGCAACTATTGAAAAGATCCAAAAAGCAAATACTGCAAGGCATGTTTCAGAAATAATTATAGATAATAAAATAAAGGGATTTTTTGAGCAAATTTGTGAGGAAACATACCAACACATGAAAAAACACTCAGAGGAGAAAGTTTCCTTAGAAGTAATATTATTTGATTTTGATGGAAATATACTGGCAAAAAAATCCTAGTAGTAAGGTATTTTATTAATTTTAAACCGTCTTGAGTGTGGAAAAAGTTTCAGTTCTTGCAATTACTAAAAATGGAATAGGTATTGGAGCCAAATTAAAAGAAATTTTTCCTGATTGGAATATTTATGCTCCCTCTAAATTTTCAAACGATAAGGAAATCATCTGGTATTCAGAACCTACTTCTGAAAAAATTATTGATTTATTTAAGAACAATAAGGCATTAATTTGTTTATTTTCATTAGGAGCAGTAATTAGATTAATTGCCCCATATTTGAAAGATAAGAAAAATGATCCCGCTGTAATTGTTATTGATGATAAAACTAATTTTGTAATTAGTGTACTTTCAGGCCATTTAGGTGGTGCTAATGAATTAACACAAACTATTGCTAAAAAACTAAATTCAATTCCAGTAATTACAACAGCAGCTGATGTAAACAAAACTATTGCAGTGGATCTTTTAGGAAGAGATTTGGGATGGAAAATAGATGATGATTCTACAGTCACAAAAGTAAGTGCCTATATGGTAAATGAAGAAAAAATTGGCGTGTATCAAGATGCAGGCAAACTGAATTGGTTTAAAGATTTGCCAAAAAATGTTAAAATTTATGATAGCTTTCATGATTTGAAAAAATCTGATTGCAAAGGACATTTAATAATTTCAGATAAAATTATCAAGGACGATTTTCTTAAAGACTCTGTAATTTATCGTCCACCTAGTTTGGTAATAGGAGTCGGTTTGCATTGGGACACACCAAAGGATACAATTAAAGATGGCATAGAAATTTGTTTGAAAAAATTTAATCTAAGTCAAAAATCTGTTGCAAAGTTGGTCTCTATAAAAAAACCAAAGGATGCTCAAGGACTAATTGATATTGGAAAGGAAATGGAAATTCCAGTTGAATATGTAGAAAGAGAGGAATTAGCACAGATTTCTGCACCAAATCCTTCTGAGACAGTCAAAGACTTTGAGGGGACTTCAAGTGTATCTGAAGCAGCTGCAATTAAAGTATCAGGAGGAAATTTAGTTGTGGAAAAGCAAAAATTCCCGCCCAATTTGACCATAGCTATAGCGAGGATTTTGGATTGAAACGTGGATTATTGCTAATAGATAGAGGAAGTAGAGAAAGGGAAGCCTCTGAGGAATTAGAAATTATTTGTAAAGGAGTCTTGGCAAAAAGGGATTATGTCTTTACAGATTTTTGTTTTCTTGAGGTGGAGCCGCCTTATATTGAAGATGGGATCAAAAAGTCCTTGAACCAAGATATCGAATCTCTTACTATTGTTCCTTATTTTCTTTATCCTGGAAAAAAAGTTAAACTAGCAGTTTCTGAGGTAATGAAGTTCCAGAAAGATACAGATGTAAAATTTATTGTAACCAAACCAATGAGCATGCATAAAACTCTAATTACACTTGTTGAAAATAGAATATCAACTTCTTTAGAAGAGAATAAAATATCAATTTCAAAAAAAAATATCGATGTGATTATAATCGGTCATGGTAGTAAGGACCCAAATGCACAAATGTCATTGAATTATGTTGTAGATGGATTAAAAGAAAAGTATAGAAATGTAAATCGTTGTTTTTTGGAAATAGAACAACCAGATATTTTTGAGGGGATAAAATATTGTGAGCAAAATACTCCCGAAGTTCTTGTAATTGTTTTTTATTTTTTGCATGAGGGGGCACATGTTAAAACAGACATCAATAATGATCTTAAACCGGCCCTTGAAAAATCAAATTTGAAAAAAGTATGTATTACAAAACATCTGGGCACAGATGAAAAAATGATTGATTTGATAGTTGAAAGGGCTAATGAGGTAGAAGATGCAAACTAAAAAGGGTCAATCAATAGAAGATGCAAGTATGGAAATGATTGAAAACGAAATTGGTATTCACCATTATAATGAAAAAGAATGGCCTATTGTTAGACGAGTAATTCATTCAACTGCTGATTTTGATTTTGCAGGTAAAAATAAATTAATTTTTTCCAAAAATGCAGTTGAAAGCGGAATGGATGCCCTCCAAATTGGGTGTAGTATTGTTGTCGATGTTAATGGTGTTATTGGAGGTCTAAATAAACAGAATCCCAAAGATTTTGGAAATAAGGTAATCTGTAATATTTCAAGTCTAGAAGTTATGGACTCAGCAAAAAGACAGAATAAAACGCGATCTCAGGTATCTATGAGAATAGCTTCTTCCGATATTGATGGTGGAATAGTGGTCATAGGAAACGCCCCAACTGCTCTTTTGGAGTTGATTGGGATGGTAAAGGAGAATATCGTCAAGCCTGCGCTGATTATTGGAATCCCCGTAGGCTTCATTTGTGCATCAGAATCAAAGGAAGAATTGTCCAAACTTTCAGAAGTACCCTTTATTACAAATGTTGGAAGAAAAGGGGGTAGTTCATCAGCTTCCGCCATCGTAAATGCACTGTATAAACTCATTAGGTTAGAATCAACTTCTTGATGATTTGATACAATTATTTACAAAAATTTTTGCATAATCAGAACTATCAAAGTAGAGGTGACCATAAGATGCAAGGGTGTTATTTTGAATCATACCATCAAAATGATCTTTTATTCCTTCACCAATTTTTAATTCGTAAGCAAATTTGGAATCGGAGGATACAGACTCTAATTTAGAATAATGAAATTCATGACCTCGGATTGCATGATTTTTTTCTGATATGATGTTTTTCGAAATGATATTTCCTTGTGTATAATTTAATTTCATTTTTTTTGTCATTTTTGTTTGGGCGTCAAAAATACCAACCATTTTGCTAGTTTTTTTACCGTAATCAATAGATTTTGTTAAATACATTAGTCCACCACATTCAGCATAAATTGGAACATTTTCTTCTGATAATTGTTTAATTTTTTTCCTCATCATGGTATTTTTTTCCAAAGATTCACCAAGAACTTCAGGGAATCCACCACCAATGTAAATTCCATCACATTGGGGTAATTTTTTGTCTCTTACCGGACTAAAAAATTTAAGGTTAGCTCCTTCTCGTCTTAGTGCTTCCAAATTATCTTGATAATAAAAATTAAAAGAATTGTCAAGAGCAACTGCAATTGTGGTTTTAGATTTTTTATGTAGTTTTTTTGCTGAAGTTTTTAGAGGTGGTGGGGCTCGAATAATTTGTAGAATTTTTTCAATGTCTAACGAACTAGAAACAATTTTTGATATTTTTTGAATTTTTTGCTTGAGAAACGTATCTTCTTTTGTAGGTATTAGTCCTAGATGTCTTGACGGTAAATCAAGTTCAGGATTTTTGTGAATTACCCCAATTATTGGTAACTTTGTAGTTTCAATTGCTTTTCTGCATAGAATTTCATGTTTTTTACTTCCAATTTTATTTAAAATTATTCCTTTAATTCGTGAATTATTATGAAATTTAACAAAACCCAAGGCCATGGCAGCAATGGATCTTGCTGCTTTACTTGCATCAATTACCAGAATTGTTGGAGATTTGGTTAATGAAGCAACATGATGAGTGCTTGCAAAATCGGAATCACCACCAAATCCATCATAATATCCCATTACCCCCTCAATAATTGAGATATCTGATTTTGAGTTGGTAACAAAATTTTGCAAAAGGTGATTTTTACCCATCAACCAAACATCAAGATTAAAGACATTCTTTTCTGCAATTGAAGACAGATAGCTAGGATCAATGAAATCAGGACCAACCTTAAATGGTTGTACCGAAAAATCTTTTTTTTGTAATGCATGAATAATGGCACATGTAATCGATGTTTTTCCTACTCCACTAGTGGTACCTGCTAAAACAAGTCTGAGAATTTTCAATTTGAATGTGTAAGTATATTTTTTTATTTAAATGATGCATTTGAAAAAATCTGAATGTTTTTACCGTGAGAAATTTAAAAGAAAATATGAGTGAATCAGGCCTAACTATTGTATATACTGGAAAAGGTAAAGGAAAAACAACTGCTGCATTAGGAATTGCTTTAAGAGCAACTGGTTATGGCAAAAAAATTTGTATGATTCAATTTATCAAAGGATCATGGCATTATGGGGAGATGATTTCATCGAAAAGGTTAGAGCCAGAATTTGAAATGGTTGCTATCGGAAAAGGATTTGTAGGAATAATCGATGATAAGACTCCCATAGAAGAACACGAGAAAATAGCAAATGAAGCAATTAAAATAAGTGCAACTAAAATTCAATCAGGAATTTATGATATTGTAATTCTAGATGAAGTAAATTATGCGATAAATTTAGGTTTAGTAAAATTGGAAGATGTTCTAAATTTAATAAAATCGAAACCTTATACTTTAGACCTAATTTTAACGGGAAATTACGCCAAAGATGAGATGATTGAATTGGCAGATTTAGTTACAGAAATGAAAGAAATCAAACATCCATTTCAACAGGGGAAAAAAGCCAGAAAAGGAATTGATTTCTAACTAGCAACATTAAATTACGCACAATAAAATGCAAGAAGAAATGTCTACAGAAATTCAAGAGATGCCAGAGCAAGGAGAAATTATCCTTGCTACAGTAACCAAGGTAATGGATCACGGCGCTTACGTAACGTTAGATGAATATGATGAAATTCAAGGATTTTTACATATTTCAGAGATTGCCCCAGGATGGATTAGATCGATTAGTAGATTTGTAAAGGAAAATGAGAAAAAGGTTCTACTTGTAAAAAAGGTCAATCGAAAAAGGGGAGATATTGACCTTTCGTTAAAACAGGTATCAAAAGATCAAAAAAAACATAAACTAAAAGAGGTAAAAAAATTTGAAAAAGGAAAAACGTTGTTAAAAAATGTTCAAGAAAAAACAAATCTTTCAGATAATGAAATTGAAAAATTAGAAGATAGTATTTATTCAAAATTCGATTCAGTTTATGATGCTTTTATTGAAATTGGTAGAAATGGAATAGATTCTATTAAAGAACTTAAACTTTCCAAAAAAACGGCTAGCGTTATTGAAGAAATATGTTCTAAAATTAAATTACCGTCAGTTGAGATTAGAGGGATTATGGAAATTACAAATAGTACATCAAATGGAATAGAAATAATTAAAAAAATTCTTTTGGATATTCTAAAAAAAGATGCTTCTATAGATATTACTTATTTGGGAGCCCCAAAATATCGTCTGTCTATAACCTCAGAGAATTTCAAGTCAGCAGAGAAAAAAATGAAACCAATACTAGAAGAAATCCAACAAAATATTGAAAAAAAGAAAGGTGAATTCAAATTTACAAGAGAAGATTCAAAGAAAACCAGAGAGAATTAAATTGCGATTTTTATTAAGAAAGTGTCCTAAAGACTATCATTATACGCTGAAAGAAAGGTGTCCTTTATGTAATGAAGATACAGTTTCTGCTCATCCAGCTAAATTTTCCCCTGATGACAAATACATGAAATACAGACTAGCTGAGCGTTACAATAAATAAAAAATAATTTTAAACTACTTTATGGTGCGTATCTGCCTTCAAGTTTAGATTCAGCAATTACATGTTTTTCCATTGCTTTTTCAACCTGTGATTTTGTAGAACTCCCTTCAAGGTTCAATTTATCATCAAGTGCATACAATTTGAAAATATACGTATGTTCTTTGTCGGGGGGAGCTGGGCCTCCGTAAGCATTTTCACCAAAATCGGTTTTTCCTTGAATGGAATTTGATGGTACAGAATTTTCTTGTATCTCTTTAGTACTTGGATCTATGTTCCAAACAACCCAATGAACCCATATTTTTCCCACAGCCCCCATTGCATCAGGGTCATCCATAATGACAACCAATGATTTGGCACTTGTAGGAACGTCTTTAATTATTAGGTTAGGGTTTATGTTATCTTTTTTATAACCATATTTTTGAGGAATTTCAGCTCCATTTTGAAAGGAATTACTCTCAATTTTCATAGACATGTCTTTAAGACAAATTGTTCCAGTTAAATTTTACTAAGATTCTAGAACCATTTTATCATTTGAAAATGAAATAATGGATCCTCCATTTTTTTTAATTTTTTTTTTTAATTCCTTATCCATTGTTCCAATAATTCCACCATTATTTTTTACATAATTTGTTAATTCCTTATCAGCATATTTACCATAAAGGGGAATAATTTTAAAATTTTTAATATAATTAAAAGTAGCAAGTATATCTTGTTTTTTTTTTATATCATTTTTCAGGTTAAATAATTCATCTTCAACTACTTTTGGAACAACAAAAGAAATTAGTCCAATTTCAACATCAATATTATCAATATTTTTAATTCTTTTTGTAGCTAAATGAATTAAGAAGTTTGTATCACAGAGAACTTCAACCAACTACTCCTGCTCCAATTAATCTCCATCTATCAGAGATTCGTCTACTAATAGCCACATTTTCACTCTCAAAGATACAAGCTGGTCGTCTGAGTTCGATTTCGACATTTTTTGACTTTACTTTAGATACTTTACCAAGGATTGGAGCGGTTCCAATGTTTAATCGTAAAAGTTCATCTTTTTGTACCGGAAGCACTTTGGTATCTCCAGTTATTCCAACTGCAGAATCAAAGAGATTTACTTCAAGATTGATTGTACTAGAATTCTCTGGAAGAGTTCCAGGTTTTCCAATAACTGATCCAATAAATGAATCGCTTCTTGTCATTGACGGATCTAGTTTAGTACCAATTGCTACCAAGCCTCCAGGCTTAACTGAATCTACAATTCCAGCAGCGGTGCCTAACGAGATAATCTCAGTGTTTAATGTTTCATATGTTTTCTTTTTATCATTCATAATCCCAGGTTTAATTTCAATTTCATCACCTATCTTAAAATTCCCTTGAATAAGACTCCCTCCTATTATTCCCCCTTTGATGTTTTTTATTTTGGTACCAGGTTTGTTGACATCAAAAGATCTTAGTACATGCATTACTGTATCTTTTGTTTCATCTCTCTCTGGTGTTTTGATTGTTGTCTCTATGGATCCAATTAATGCATCAATATTTAATCCGTTTTGGGCCGAGATGGGAATTATTGGAGCTTTTCCTGCATGTGTTCCCTTTACAAATTTAGTAATATCTTGATAATTTGAAATAGCTTCTTCGTAGGAGATTAAGTCTACCTTATTTTGAACCACTACAATTTGCTGTATATTGAGGGTTTGTAGTGCCAAAAGATGTTCTTTTGTTTGAGGTTTAGGTACTTTTTCATTTGCAGCCACCAACAACAATGCACCATCCATTAATGCTGAACCTGAGAGCATGTTTGCCATTAAACTCTCATGACCTGGACTATCTACAAAACTTACAACTCTGGATAACTCACTGTCCTTCCCGCAGTTATTGCATTTGGGAGTGGTTGAATATCCTAAAGGTTCTTCACAATCAGCACATTTGTAAAATGCCGCATCAGAGTATCCTACACGGATTGTAATTCCACGTTTTAATTCTTGACTATGAACACTTGTCCAAGATCCAGTTAATGCTTGAATGAGAGTTGTTTTTCCGTGATCTACATGACCAGCAGTACCAATATTTACACATGGTTGGTATCCATATTTTTTTATGTACCAATCAGGAAGTGTTTCTCGCCAATGCATGAGTCAAAATGTAGGACTGGTATATGTTAAGTTATTCTTTTTTTTCTTCCGAAGTTTCAGGTTTTTCCTCTGGAGCTTCTACTGGAAGTTCTCCATCGTATTTACAGTTTAATTGATAAATTTCTTCAGAGATAGTATTTCCTCTCATAAGTTTTCTTACTCTTTGTCCAATTTCTGTATCTTGTAATCCAACACCTTTTGAGAGAAGGACCCTTTTTCTTGCTGCACCATGAATATCTCTTCTCATGGGAACTCCAGATTTATCACTGCCACCAGTGATTTTTAATTTTCCTTTTAGTCCAACAATTACAGCATCGGTTTCATTTCCGATTATCATCCCTAACAAGGAATTACCATCGTTATCTTTCAATTCTTTGGTTATAGATTTTCCTTTAATGTCTGATACCGTGAGTTTGAAATTTGTCAATTATTCGAAAACCAAGGTGAACGACTAATTAACCTTTGGACATTATTTTTAAATTAAGATTTGTTATCATGTATATGGACAAGAGAATTAAATGCCCTAGATGTGATAGTAAAATGATAGACATGCAAGCATGTCATATGTTTTGTCCGAATTGTGGAGCTCATTTGGATTGCTCAGATAAAGGAAATTTTTGGTAATTAAAAACCAGGTCTGTCAGGAATATAATCAGATGACATGTTAATGGCTTGGTCCTTCATAATTTCAAGATAGGTGTCATAATCGGCCTCAAAATTACAATGAGGGCATTTTACGCTGGTTATTTCTTCATCCAAAATTGCAACTTTTTCACATTCAGGGCAACGTGCATCCATGAAACCAATAGGTGATTAAGATATTTAATCATAATTGGGCTACTTAGTGCGGGCGGAGTTTGTCTAGCCTGGTAAGATGTCAGCTTCCCAAGCTGAAGGTCGCGGGTTCAAATCCCGCACTCCGCATTTTTTATAATTCTCTAATGGCTTGTTCAATGATTCCTCTATCTTTTGCTTTTGGGGAAAATTTCAAATAATTTTTTAGATCCTCTTTTGCTTCTGAATTCTTTTTTTGTTTTTCTCTAAGATAAGCACGATTTTTGTAAATTTTTGCGGATCTTTTAGGATTGATTTCTATTGCTTTTGTATAGCTGGACTCTGCTTTTTCCAACTGATTTGATTTCAAATAGAAATTGCCAAGTCCATTATATGATAAATAGTATCTATTGTTTAGATCAATACTTTTTTGATAATATTTGATACAGTCTTCTGAATTTTGAGTATTAAGTAATCCTGCTAACATTTGTAATGCAGTAGAATTATTGTTGTCGATTTCAATAGCTTTCTTTAAAGATTCTAAAGCTTGTGAAGTATTTTTTTGTATACTAAATTTTTCAGAGATAAAACATAACCGGTTTGATTCTTCATCTGAATTTTTTTCGATGTGTAAAGATGAAACGTTATCTTTGGGAGCTAAAATTATCAATAATCTTCCATCTTCAGACCATTCTTTATCAAATATTTCTTGAGGAATTGCACCTTCTTGTTGTTCTCCTTCTTGAGTTCCTTTTTGTATATAGTGAAAAACTAAATTTTCAGTTTCATCATACCCTGAAATTATTGAAGCATGTTGGGTGATTTCAGGAATTCCAGGTAAAATTACGATAGGAGGTATGCCGCCGTCTATAATTTTTTTTAATTCAGATATAGAAGAATGTAGTATTTTACATACTAGACCATTTCGTTCGGCAATTTCAATTCCTTCTATTAAGATACTTCCAGAATTGTTTGGGTATTGTTTAGCAATTTCTAAAGCTTCTTCCATTGGAAGGGTAACATTCCAATATTTAGACACAACATTAATTGGCAAAGGTAGGCAAATATTTTCTTCTTGGACCAAAGGAAGTAAGAGTTCATGATTTGAGGATTCCAACAAGGGAAATTCGTTCTGAGAGTTATTAAAACTAATCAGAGTAAACAGAATTTATGGATTAGATCTTTTCCATCTGGAGTCATTTCGGGATGAAATTGTGTTCCAAAAATAAATTTCCCACTATATTGAATGATTTCATATTTACAATTTTTTGAGTCAGCTATTGAGATTAATAAATTAGGTAATTTAGAAATTTCAAATCCGTGACTTTCAAAAACATTTATTTTTTTATTAGCTAAGACATTTTCTTTTTGAATAAAAATTTCTTCATTACCTTTTTGGCTCGTTTCTAATCTTTTTATAGTCCCTCCTAAAGTGAGAGATAAAATTTCGGCTCCATAACAAATTCCTAATAATTTTTTATTATTTTGGATACTATGTAATATCACCTTAGAGTTAATTTGATTAATTTTTTTTTCATTTTTTCGTCGTCCCGATAGAATAAAAGAATCATATTTTTCAAGTGATTCTAACTCTAGTTCATTTGGGGATATTTTTTCACATAAAATTTTCTTTTCCTTTAGAAAATCAATTAAATTTTGTGTGTAAATAGAACCGTTATCAACTACCAGTAACAATAATGGAAAGGAAAATTATTGTTAATTTAGGTTTTCAGTAATAGAGATACATCCAAGTGGTAATGGGAATTAAACCCCCACCTCAACGGTGATGTAATGCATTTCTGGAATACCATCCTTGACTACAATTGTACCAATGTTGATTCGGTTTTCTTCTTCCCACAAGAATACTCTTTCACTTCTTGGAATTACCAAATCGTCAATGAATTCTGATAAGAACGCTTCAGTATCTTCACGGTCCTTTTCGGTGAAGAAGAAAATTTCTCCTTCTCTAAATGACAAGGGTATTTGAATCGTAGTTGGCTCTGAGACCTCGATTCCTTCATTTTCAAATATCGATTTTATTATATCAATTCTGTCTTGTTTCTTCAATTCTTTAATAGCGGTATCTGGAGATGTCGTATCTACAACTCCTGAGACTTTTTGCAAGTAAGCTTCAAATGCTTCTTGTTGTGTAGTACCCAAGCCAACATAGTATTCCCCTGTAAATGCTGCACCTACAGCTGCAATTGTACCAAGTTGGGCTACAACTCCACCTGCGCCAGCTGTATACACTGGAACAAAGTAAACGTCGTGTTCACCAACCCTATAAAGAATATTATCGCCAATCCTTGGATTTCTTAAAAGTGTCTTTAATTGCGCGAAATCTGGATCTTTATCTAAGGCTTCTCTAACTGCAGTAGGACCAATTAATTTTGTTGTTGAGTTTAATGGAACCTCGTAGAATTGTAAATCTCCAAGATTTGCAAGATCATTTTCAACGATCATGTAACCTGCAAGATTTCTTCCTTGGGATCCTCTTAATTCTAGAGAAAGTAAACCTATGAATTCGGTTGTTTCAAATCCAGGTGGTTTAGCTTGTATATAGTAAGTATCCAAACCAGTTGGGATTTCATAAAATTCATTGGCTTGAATAAATGTCTCAACATCAGTGACGTGATAGATGTTATACATTTCTGTCTTCCAATTAAATAATTCAGTGGGATATCGTATTTGCTTTTCTAGCCAATCAGGAATTGGTACAAATTGTTCAGAGTATTGTTTAGAGAACATGTCAGTAAAGAAGTCATCGCCTGTTTTCAATAATTGGATTTCACCATCTTGTGTATCGACTAACGCATATCCTACTAATCGTAAGTAAGGATTTCCAACAGACCACGGTACATCAGCTGTATCAAAACCAATTATCAATGGAACCAACCAATAGGTTTGTTTGCCATCTGTTACCGGAATAGAGTCTAGCTCTTTTCCAAAAAGATCATACAAGAAATAAGGATATAGAAGTTCCATTCTATCATGCACATCTTTGTATCTCATAATATGAACAGATTCACCTGGAAATGAAAGTAGGAAATTTGGTTCAAAAGTCCAACTTAGTGGGGGAGGAACATCTATTCCTCCATCACCATCATAAAATACACCTCCTAATTCAGCACTAACATCGCCTCTAGAAAGTGGATATGCCGACCAAGTGGTTTCAAAAAGACCACCTTCTCCATAATAGATTCCTCCTTGATTAAAAAATGAACGATTAGTGTTGTCAACAATTTGACCTTCTGTGGCATCAAGTGTAAGAAATCCATTTGGAACATGGGTATAAACTAGGTGTTCATTATACCATCTATTTTCAGCCGCTACTGTCGTGGGTAAAACTGGTTTCATTGAAGCAGTCCAAAACAATTTGTTGTCAAAACGAAGAATATCGTTATCTTCAAAGTCCACGTATGGGATCAAGCCAATTTCGGGTTTTAATTTGGCAAAAGCTGCTTCCCAATCCCAAATTCTAATAACATCTAAAACATCATTATTTTGCCCGACATAATTTTTTATATTATTTGGGGAGATAGTTGGAAGTCTAACATCATGATGATTTTCTTGTATATCGTCTAGTTCTCCTAAATACCGATTAACTCCAACCTGTTGAGCAGTATATGGACCTAAATATTCAATTTTTTTAGAATCTGCAATGCTGTTATTTACCGTAATAACTGCTATTACTATTATCACAATTACTAAAATTGTA
>DATKZR010000008.1:0-10606 GCA_035527875.1 Nitrosopumilaceae archaeon
AGTTTTTGCATCAATTATTTGGGAGATTGTGCGATTTACACCCATTCGTTTTTCTTCTTGAGGCATTAAAATAATTACAAACTTTTGTTATTTATTATCATAGATGATATTTTGGTTTGTTATCTGGAGGTTATGGAGTCAGTCTATCATCATACCGCACTTTACTACCATGTTTCCATATCTCTGGTATATTTTGTGCCTGAGAAAATTTCAATATGACATAATTTTCACCATATTCTCAAGAATGTATTATTAATTCGTCTATCTAATTCCACCACAATGATTGCTTTGAGTTGATTTTCCTTATCAATCTAGCATCATCCCTTTCAAAATTATGTTGAAAATTTAACATTGATTAACGGACTTCTTAGAAATTCTAAAGTGAATATTGTTCATGTAATGTAGGTTCTATGCAAATTATTCTAGTCTTTAGAAATTCGAAGTATTAACGAGTTTATCTACTGTCAGTAAAAAGACAAGCCCCCCATTTCGTGCATAATTTTAGCCAAGAACTAGGTAATGACATGTGTTATGATTTGTTGGAGAATAAAAAAGAAGGAGAGTTAAATGACGTCAACACAGCTTGCTGTGGCATCTGAATCTGTCTGAAGAGATATCATACCTTGCATATGAGGTATGCTTACTGTGGACACGGTTACCTTTTCACCCGGAGCTCCAGAAAGTGTGAATGAATTTACTATACCCGAAGCTCCTGGATTCGTTATAGTATCGTTCACCGTTCCCCCAAGGGCTTCAAATTTCACGTTGTAAGAAGCACCAGGGCTCAAGAAAACATAAACGTGTACTAGAAAGTCTTTGTTAGAGGTACATTCAATTTTATTGTTGTTTGCAAGTCCTGACTTGATAACTTCTTTCTGAATTTGATTAAAGTTGGTACCTAATGCAGATGGTGCCAAGTCTGCAATAGCAATGGTACCATCTACAATATCAGCTGAATCCACACAATCTGTACAAGTCAAACCTCCAAGAAGTGTAGTGTCTCCTGTAACAACTGCATTCCCATCTAAAGTTATAGTTGGTATTACTCCCCCGTACGCAGTCCCAATTCCTGCTACGAAAGTTACGGCAATAATTCCAATTAGTACTGCTTGGTTCATTGAATAGTATTAGGAAATGCTATTACTTAAGAAGATCTTAATCGTAACGTCAATTTTTTTCAATTCTCATCTTTCCCAAAAAATAATTTCAAAAATTTGGAACCTCAATGCTATTAGTTCTCAAGTACTGCAATAAATCATTGAACTTTTCTTCTAGTTGTGAATTCTTTGCAAACAACACTTTGATGTTTTTCTCTTAAAAAATCCACATAGCAGGATTCATCTACCAAAATTAGCAAAAACCTGCATCTAGAAGGTGTGAATCTACCAAGACTCGATACTTGTTTGACTTAATTTTAAATTCTCAATCATCTGTTTTAGATACGAATTATAGGATATTCCAAATTTTTTGAAAAATCTAATTTTAATTCTGGAAATCTATGTAAACCAAATTTTGATTGAGGTTCCAATAGTACAGCTAAAAATCGCCCACCTTGTTGATCGATAGGGAATACAGTGTAATTTGAAATTTGATTTGTAATGATTTTTTTCTTTATTTGCTGTTTAGATGATTTTTTATCTTTGGAGTTTTTCAAGTAATACATTTTATGTTTGCCAATTTTAAAATTATCTAAGGAAGAAAACCCGTGTTTTTTTAATAATTTGACTAGTTTTGTCAAAGAGTTTGGAACTCCATAAGCACTGGGTAATCTAATAAATTTTGAAATTTCCACCTCAGAAGAATAATTTTTAAATTTTTTTTTACTGATTTCTTTAGTCTTTGAATTTTTTACTTCAAGTTCAATTATTTCATTAGAGTTTCTATATTTAATTCGGATTGGAACCAATTCCCCCTTGGTTGAAACATGGGGTTTGTAGTTAAATTCCTCTTCATTTTGCACTAGCCAATTAATTACGCTGCAAAGAGCAGAAAACTGAGACATTACAGTTCTATTTTCACCCAAAACTCCTTCTTTTTTTAATGGTTCTTTACCCTCTAAAATAATTGAAAACAAATCATAACGTGATGCTAAGGAATTTCTTGCATCCTTTACATCAAGTGTACTATGTCGTATTTTGCCGGATTTTTGAAAAATAACATATCTATCACAGGAAAATCCTTTAGAATAAAGATCTAGTTTTACTTTTGAAATAAATTCATTAATTTTTTTATCATTCAAAGTTTGAAGAATTGCCAAGTTTGTTGAAACATCTACAAAAATATCCTGATTGATTATCAAATGTTTTTTTAGTAAATGTTTTCGTCTTGATGGATAATTATGAACATCAATTACTATTTGTGGCCTCCATTTTCTTACAAATGAATGAATTGCCTCAGTCTCATTACTTTGTAATAACAAGTGATCTCGATTAAGATCTATTGACTGTGCATTTTCTCTAGTTTGATTTTGGTATCCGTCTGGATTTGCATTACTTAGAATTGCAGCGTAAAATGGACACTTGGAAATAGATCTGAAATGCCCTATTAGTTTAGTTGTTGCTTCTTTTGAATATTTTTCATCTCCATGTTGACCAGACATGATAAATATTTTCAAGGGAGATTTTTTATCTCCCACAAAATCCACCCTAAGAGGTTTTCCTAAAAATGACTGCCCAATTGTAATATTTTTCATTATCTACAGGTTTGGTTTATTTTGATTTAGTTTAAGGGATTTGAAATCTTGTGCGGATAACAATTGCTCATAGGAATCAATAGTTTGAGGTCTGCCATCCCTCATTAAAATAATTTGGTCTGCATTTTTTATCATATCCAGATTATGAATTATGAGCACAATAGTCATTTTTTCTTTTAACTTATCAAGATTCGATATAAAAATAGATTCAGAAGTAGAATCCAGAGAAGATGTTGGCTCATCAAGTAACAAAATCTTTGGTTCTCGAAGTATGGCACGAGCTATGGTGATTCTTTGACCTTGTCCTTTAGAAAGAGTAGTACCTCCTTGTCCCAAAACTGTCTGAAAGTCGTTTTCTAATTCCATTATGAACTCGAGTGCATCTGCAATTTTACACGCCTCTTCGATTTCATCCATAGTTGCATTTGGATTTCCTAAGGTAATGTTCTCGTAGACTGTTCCTGAAAATATGATGGGATCTTGTGTAACCACTGCAATTTGTGATCTAAGTGACTTTATTGTGACATTTTTAATATTTTGCTCATCAATCAAAATATTACCGTTATTTGGATCGTACAATCTTGGAATTAATCTCATAAACGAACTTTTCCCCGAACCACTCTTTCCAACAATGACATTAAGACTATGAGGTTTTAGAGTTAGGCTTGCGTCAGATATCACATCTGATGTTTGATATGCAAAAGAGACTTTATCAAATTGTATTGTTCCATCCGATATGTTCAGTGGTATCGCATTATCAATTTCTGTAACTGAGGATGGCAAATCCAAAATCTCTTGTATCCTTTCTACAGCTACGATACTTTTGTTATAATCACGCATTACATCTGAAAATCTTCGAACTGGTGCATAAATAAAAACAACAAGACCAGTAAATGTGACAAGAGTTCCAATAGTCATACTGCCATCTAAAACTTGCAATCCTCCATACCACCAAGTAAATGCTAAACCTACACTGGTCAATCCCCATGCTAAACCTGTAATCATTGCAGCATATTTTTGTACTTTGAGTTCTATTTTTTCAACTCGGTCAACCTGTTTGGAAATTTTTTTAATTCGATGGTCTCCCATATTAGAGGTTTGAACTGTTTCAATGCCATCAAGATCTTCTTTTAGAAATGTTGTTAATTTTGCACGGCGTTTTCGTATTCTTCTTGCAGTTTTACGCATCAATTTTTGCAATTTCTGAGTTATTAGAAATTGAAATGGTAAAAAAGCAGATGCAATTGCTGCAAGAACAGGCTCCATCATGAATAAAATAATAACAGGATAGACAATTCGGAAAATATTCACTACCGTCTTTATGATTGTACTATCAACAAATCCCCGTACTGAGTTTGTATCAAGAATTACTCTATTCAATAAATCCCCAGAACCATATTTACTGTGAATATCCATGGATAATGATTCCATTTTTTGAGCCAATTCCCTTTGTAAATCAAAAACAAAATTTCTACTAATTTTTGCCTTGGATGTAGTCCTAAAATATGCTGTAATTCCATAAACACCAGCAATTACCACTAGTCCAATTATTGAAATCTCTAAAATTTGTAAACTTGTTAAATCCATAGATATTATTCTATACAAATTTGATTGGTTTCCATTTAATCCATCAATTAGAGATCCAGTAAGAATTGGAATCTGTATTGGGATAATTACAAATAAAATTGACCAAAAAATTGCAGCAAATAAGGCAATCTTGTAATTACTTAATCTGTGTAATGCATATCTTAAAGGGGATTTTTGGGACAATCTATTTTTTTAGGAAATTAATTACACAGTTAGATAAATCAGAACCAGAGTCTGCAGATGACACTAGTTTAATTTCACTATTTTGGATAAATTCTTTTGAAGATAAAGGAGATGATGTTATAGCTCCTGATACTGCAATCACATTATGATTCCAATCAAGTAATTGTTGGGATGAGAATAATGCAGAAGGTGCACTTTCTGCAGTTAACACTACACCTTTGACTAAATTTCTTATTTTTTTATCCATTAGAATCATTTTGGTTTCTCTTTGGAGAACTCCATCTGCAATTTCCATAACAATGACATCTGGAGACGTCTTTTCAATATCTGATAACATGGTTTGAAATAATTCAACTAGTTCCTTTTTTTCACACAAATAAGTAGAGGGGAACCCATAATCGCTAAAATCAATAATATAATCAGCAGAGGCTGCACTTAATTCATTTTTATCTCGATTAGAAACACTTCCTGTCAGTTTACAGGCGGCAATTTTTTTACCTTCCTTTGATAGACCGTTAATTAACTTACTAGCAGATGTGGTTTTTCCAGAGTTCATGCCAGAGCCTACAACTAGGATCAAGTTTTTTGGTGCTTGTTTTGGGATTGATTTGTGAAAATTTAATTTTTTGAGATTTACAGTGTTGCCATTTTCATCTTTTAGTAATCCTACAAAAGAAAGTTTAGTTGATTTTTTAATTGATTTGTGCCTATATTTGACAGTTCCAACCATTCCGGCCCCTGTCAGCATACTTAATTTCTCTAATGTTCCCACCCGTCCTTCAAAACCATCAGTTGCATATCTATTTCCAAAAACACCTACAAAGAGATCGTTTTCATAAAGACGTAACTTTTTGTCATCTTTAGTTATTAGCTGTTTGTGATAACCAATTGTTTTGACTCTAAATAATCCCAAGTCTCCTGGTTCTGGTTTTGAGAGGGGAGATTTTTCAACATTGTATTCAGAATCATTTACACATCTTGCAGCCCATGACCATCTTGCGTTTCTACTGACTCCTTCATTTTTTTGAATTAACATTTGAGACATCTACAATCCCTCGATTGAAATAATCCTCTTAAGCATTACGTAGTATTGCTCATTACACATAGTTGTGTCGTGGAGATTATTTTTCATATCACTACTATGTGAATTTGTATAAATAATCTATCTACCAATCCCATACAATGAGAATGAATACTTACTCAGAAAACTTTTGCCAGAGCCTTACTATTTTGTCTTCCATCTTTAGATGTTCAAGAGAATAAGAAAATTTGTCATCTCTAAATATTACAACTATTTCGAATGTCCAATTTTTGTAATAGCTCTCATCAAGGCCCTCAAGAGTTCTTACCACTTTGGTTTTCTTAATTATTTTTAGTTCTTCTAATTTTTTTATTTTACGATAAGCTGTTGATTGAGGGATGTCAAGCAAATTAGATATTTGTTGTACGGTAAGTTCTGCTTTTGAGAGTACTTTGATGATCTCTCTACTCTGTATGTCAGACAGTATAGCGAGAATTTCATCTATCTTTTCCATCTTAACTTTTTTTCACGGCAAATATTAGGATGATAAAACCTGTAATTTCAATAGATTCTTCAATTATCTCGGCAATATCATGCCCTAAGAATTCAAAAAGATCTCCAATCAGTGTATCTCCAACCACAATAAATCCTAAACCAATGGCAAGGAAAGCCATAGGAGGATATCGAGTTTTTTTGAAGGCTTTCATGGCAAAATACACCAAAACAAAACCTACAACTAGGTGAATAGCCAAAATTATAAAATCAATTTCTGAGGTTAACGCCATCTTTTCTTTAGTCACTTTGATTTAGATTTAATCCTTAACCATGATTCTCATCATTTGAGAATAGTCTCCTAGTAGGAGAGTTACTGTTTATTGTTAAATGAAAAGTTAAGCTAATGCTAATGTGCTTAGAAAGTGTAAACGAGTTTATCGACTACCAATAAAAATAGAATCCCTTCTCTCAGTCATGAATTTTGCATACTAACTAGCAATAGAACGAAAGTAGGATTTATTGGAAATTTGCTTATCACTTGGGGTTTTCAATTACTTCAATTAGTTTTGCCTCAATTTCTTTTCCCATAGATTCTAACTCTGTGTTTGATGCAACAGCAAGTAATGTTGTAGGTTTTGCCAAGCTGATAAAATTTTGACCATCTTTCTCATACGCTGCAATGGTACATGGAAGTAATAATCCAATGTTTGGATCAGAATCAAGTGCTTGTTTTGCGGCTTGTGGGTTACAAACTTCTAATAATTTGTATTCATGTGGATAATCAATTCCTTTCTTTGCAAAGATTTCCTTGAAATTTAAGGTTCCAAGGACACCGAATTTTATTTCTGAAAGTTTTGATGTAATTTCCTCAATAACTTCATCTATGTTTTTTTGGGTTTTTACAGTATAATTAAAGGTCAATTTAGTATCAGGTTATGGATTTATCCGCTGCATAAAGTCTTGGTTTTGCATCAGATTGTTCATAAATTGCGGGTTTTCCATCATAGTATCTATCATTTGTTGTCGTAGCTGTGGATCATCCATCATCTGATTCATGACTTGTGGACTATACATAGGCCCTGTCATTCCATGACCTAAGATTGGCATATTTGGTTGATTGTAAAATACTACAGAACCTACTCCGAACCCCGCAAAAAATACTATAATCGATACTGCTACCAAAATTGTTTTATCCATATTGTTTTTTCTTGTTTTCGTCTTTTATAGCAATGGAATAATTCTCTTTATGATAATCATGTATGATAATACAACTTACGAATAAATCGCATGTACTTCAATGTAAAATGATGAGTAAATTCAAAAATTCATTGAGATAGAGTATGACTCAAGAAGTAGCAACTAGCAAAGGAAAAAATATTTTGATACTGTTACTGTTTGCTCTGCTTTCTGCATTTATTATCGGAATACTTTATCTTTCTACAGTCGAACTTGTTGAAGAAGAAGTAGGATCTACACCATATGCTTCATGGTTGCTAATAGCATATGCTGCAGGTCTTTCAATGATAATTTTGCCATGTACCTTGCCCATGGTATTCATTATAGTTCCACTATGCATGGGAAAAGGATACAAAAAGGGATTAGGTATAGCTGTTCTTTTTGGTATAGGACTAGTCATCACAATAACTGCATATGGGATTGCAGTTGCATTGCTTGGACAGTATACAGGAATAGACCAAGCAACACGAGTCATGTGGTTTTTTGCAGGATCTATAGCTTTCACATTTGGTTTGTCTGAATTAAAATTACTAAATCTAAAATTACCATCTTATGCTGGTACTCCAAAATTCATAGAAAAACGTGGCGACAAACTAAAACCACTTCTCATGGGCTTACTTTTGGGTAATGCCGGTGTGGGTTGCCCAAATCCATTCTTTTATTTTATGTTAACATACATCATAGGCACTGGTAGTGTTGTCGTAGGCGGTTCGCTGGGATTAATTCACGGTATTGGACGAGCAGTTCCTTTGATATTCATTGCAATATTGGCAATACTAGGAATTAGTGCAACACAAACTTTGGTAAAGAAAAGAGTTGCAGTTGAAAAAGCAACAGGTTTTGGATTGTTAGCTGTTGGTGCATTCATCCTTTTACTGGGACTTTTTGGACATTCATGGTGGGAACGCTCACCATTTCATCTTGCATGGAATGAAGTTATGCCATTATTTGGAATAGAGTCAGAGATGACAATGGGGGCACATGTCATCATGCCAATTCCATGGACCATGTTGGTATTGTTAATTGCCATACCTGTTATAGGATATGTGGTGAAGGAAAAATATGGCAAGTAAAAAAGCAATAAACTCTATCGTACTTGGTGGCGTAGTGGCAGTTATTGTAATCGGGTATATTATGATGAACTATACTCCAATGGGTACAACATCAGGGGAAGACAAGAGTTTGGATATTGTTGCTTTTCAGTGAGGATTTGAGCCACAATTTATCGAGGTTAACCAAGGAGATCATGTAACTCTCAATCTTGCAACAGATGATGTACCTCATGGGATTGCCATTGATGAGTATCAGATTAACGAACCAGTTTTACCAGGACAGATTACAGAGATGGAGTTTGTTGCTGACAAACCTGGAGTATTTCATTATTATTGTTCAGTCCCTTGCGGTGCAGGACACGATGAACAACATGGATTTCTAGTAGTCAAAGATCCACAGGAATTAGAACCTGATACAACCATTTTACCTTCAACCAAATCAGATGGAGGAATTATAGTTGATGGAATAATTGATGATAAATGGAATGATGTTGCGGAGGTAATATTTTCAACAGTGTATGTTCATGAAAATCGTCAAGTAATAGCTAAGTCACTAAACGATGGAGAGAAGATCTATTTCTTGCTCCGTTGGCAAGATGATGATGCAAATAATGATGGAAAAACTGAAACAGACCGAATTGCTCTTGGTTTTGATATTTCTGGAAACTCTGATATTGCAATGGGTGCAGCTGGAGTTCCACATGTCACAGTACCTCAAAGAACAATAGGCCAAGGTATTGTAGATATTTGGCACTGGAAGGCATTTGATAGTCATACAGAATCCCCAAATGTAATAGATGATGAATTTGCAGGACCATTTGAGCAACTAAAGGATCACTACTACAGAGACGACGATAATAATCAGGGAGGGAACAACGATCTTACTGCAGCGGGTGTTTATGATTCTGATGCAGGAGAATGGATAGTTGAGGTTTCAAGATTACTTGTTACTGAAGATATTGAAGTGGCAGGATTTGGAATGATGGATAAACAGTTTACAGTTGGAAATGAATACAAAATTGGATTTGCAATTTGGGATGGAGGTCAAGGAGAAACTGCAGGAAACCACGCTGTTACTGAATGGGGCAAGTTGAAGGTGGACTAAGTATGAGGAAGAATAAGAAATGGTAAAGGATCTTGTTTGCGGTATGGAGATAGATGCAACCAAATCCGCAAAATTGGAACACGAAGGGGCGACATACCATTTTTGCAGTCCTACATGCCAATGGGCTTTTCAGACAGATCCAAAGTTGTTTATAGAAAAAGAATCATGAAAGTGGAGATTCTAACCACTCCAGGTTGCTCAAACTGTAGCGTTGTTGAAAAAATGCTTGATGAAATGAAAGTGCCTTATCAAGTAATTGATGTAACTGAAAAGCCAGAATATTTAGAAAAATATCCCATATACACAGCTCCAGGTATTGTGATAAATGAAAAGTTGGAATTTACAGGTGTTCCAAAAAAACAAGAGCTTGCTGAAAAGTTGAAAACATAATTCAATTCTCATCCTTTCCAAAAAATAATTTCAAAAATTGGGGACCTCAATACTGTCGGTTCTCAAGTACTGTAACAAGTCATTGAACTTTTCTTCCAACTGTGAATTCTTTGCAGAAAGTTTTTTGATGTTTTTCTCTACTACTTCAAGGTCTGAAATTGTAAGGTCTGGTTATGTATATCGGAATTGTATTAGTCCATTAATTATCATCAATTTGATTTTATGGCGTCAGTCTATCCTCATACCGCACTTTACTACCGAGTTTCCATACCTCTGGTATATTTTGTGCCTGAGAAAAAATGCAATTTGACATAATTTTTCACGATTCTCAAAATCAGGATAGGAAATCAAAATAGATTAACTTACTAAAAACCAAAAGAATACTAAAGTTTAGACGATAATTTTTTGAGAATATCATTTGGATAGTAAGAACTTGATGGAAATGGCATTGACTAGAGTTTTTAGACTAATTGAGTCTGAAATAATTTTTCAAAATATCCCACAGAATAATTGCCATAGACTAGATTATCAGCTAATTTGTTGTAAAAACTATCATGATAAACTTCGGTTAACATCGATTAATTGACAGGGTATCGAACTAAAACTACAACACCGCAATTGGGCTTTGGAATTATTTTTTGCGAAGGATGAGAATTAAGAGAATGAAAACTATATTTTTGATAATTGAAACTTAAGACCAAAACCGAATCAGGGTTTTTGGTGAGAGTTCCAATTGAATTAAAAATTGCATATTAGTATTTAGCAAACACTGATGATTTCTATGAACGATTCATTCGTGAGTGTTTTAAGCACATTTTGTAATAATATAGTATGTCAAAGAACAC
>DATKZR010000009.1:0-16179 GCA_035527875.1 Nitrosopumilaceae archaeon
GTTTCTTTTACATGTTTGATCCATACATTTTCTTCAGTTTTTTTGGTGGCTTTTTTCATTAACATATTTAACATAATTCTAAGTGATGCTCTAACATCACCCACCACTGCAACTGTTGTTGTTTGATTTTTTCCAATTTCAGCAGGATCAACATCCATGTGAATAATCTTCAATCTCTTTTCAAATGCTTCAAATGTTCCAACTGATCTATCCGAGAATCGTGTGCCGATGGCTAGCACACAATCAGCTTCAGTCATTATCCTGTTTGCCTCTGCATGACCATGCATTCCAATTGGTCCTAGTGACAGGGGATGATTTTCTGGAAATGCCCCTTTTCCCTTGAAAGTAGTTACCACAGGAATCATTAGGAATTCTGCAACTGCCTGTAATTCTGCAAATGCAGATGAAATTATGGTCCCACCGCCAGCTAAGATAACAGGTTTTTCTGCACTTAGAAGCATACCTATTGCTTTTTCTACATTTACAATATCAGGATCAGCCCATGGATGATATCCACGGATTTTAAATTCATCAGGAAAAGTCATTTCAGCTTCATTTGATTGCACGTCCTTTGGAATATCAATTAGCACAGGACCAGGTCTGCCAGTTTCTGCAATGAAAAACCCTTTTCTTACTACTTCAGGTATTTCACTGGCATTTCTAGGTTGGAATGCATATTTTACAACAGGGTTTGCCATTCCTATAATATCACTTTCTTGAAAGGCATCTTTTCCAATCATAGCTACAGGTACTTGTCCAGTTACTGCAATCATGGGAGCAGAGTCAGCTTGTGCAGTTGCAATTCCTGTTAGGATATTAGTTGCACCAGGACCTGATGTTGCAAAGCAAACTCCTGGTTTTCTGCTCACTCTTCCAAATCCATCTGCCATATGTGCTGCAGATTGCTCGTGTCTTGCCAAGATATGTCTTATATCACAGCGTGCAAATTCATCATACATTGGAAGGTTTGCACCTCCAGGTAAGCCAAATACTTCTTTCACTCCTTCTTTTTCCAAGGCAGTCATCAATGCCTTTGCTCCCGTCATTGTTTCCATTTTATTAACCAAATCAATCGCCATAATTTTAATGTGTTAAGATTTTGAGTGATCTAAAGCACAAAATCCACTAGTACCAAGGTTTCAAATTTTTCTTTTAATTTTTCTCTCAATGAAATTCAAAAATCAATCTCATTAATTCTTAATAAAGATTATCAGTAAAATAATCAGAATTTTGTAGAATGGAAATTTTCAGAAGATTTAAACTAATAATTTTCCTCGAAGTAGTAAGGATTTTGTCAGAAAATGAAGAAATTATTAATATAATTGAGACTTTTTTTGATTCTGGAACAACAAAAGATTTTTCTCATCTAAGTGAAATTCATCTGAATAATTCTAAATTTTCTAGTTTTAGTGACTTGCCTCCTTATGACCTAAAAGATGTCCAAACTACATTAGAGCTAGAACAATTGAAATTTATCAGTATCTCAGATTACAGTTACGAAATCAAAAAACCAAAGATAAGCATCTTTGGAGAATCTGCAGTGGTAGCTTTCGAATTAAATCAAAAAGGAATGCTGGTAGATAACAAGGCATACACTGGGGAGCATATCTCTATTGATGGCAGAGCAACTTTTGTTTTGGTGAAACATCCAACATGGAAAATAGTTCACATTCATCTCTCTAGAATAAACGGCTGATTATTTTTTAGTTTCTTGAGTTTTCTTTGGGTTTTGGCCCGGATTGGATTGCTTAGATTTGTTTTGTTGGGGTTTTGTAGGTTGGTTTTGAGGTATTTTCTTTGATATACCCTGTTTAGGATTATTTGGATTGTTTTGTTGGGAGATTTTGGGTGGAGTGTGATTTTCGCTACATAGATTTTTGTAAAGTTTGAACGCTTGATCTACATTGGAGTTTCCATGAACAATGGAGCGGATGGCACGAATCATTGGAACAGGATTTTCGGATTGCCAGATATTTCTTCCCATATCGACACCAACTGCACCTTCTTTAATGGAATCATATGTTAATTGCATAGCATCACGTTCAGGTATTTTTTTTCCACCAGCTACAATTATTGGAACAGGACAAGCATCTATTACTTTTTTAAAATTATCACAATAATAGGTCTTAACAATATGAGCTCCTTGCTCGGCAGCAATTCTGCATGCCAGCGATAGGTATCGTGCATCTTTTCCGAGGTCTTTTCCGACAGCAGTAACTGCAAGAACGGGCATCCCGTATTCTTCAGCCTCACTGACAAGTCTACCTAGATTAACGATAGTTTGATTTTCATATTTAGAGCCTACAAACATTGACATTGCAACGGCGCTTACGTTTAATCGAAGTGCCTCTTTCAGGGTAACTGTAATTTGTTCTTGAGATAAATCCTCACCGATTATGCTGGAACCTCCTGAAACACGCAATACCATAGGAATTGAAGTATTTGGATCAACAGATGTTCGCTGCACACCTCTTGTAAGCATCAAAGAATCACAGTATTTTAGTAATGGACCTATAGTTTTTTTGGGGTTTTCTAATTTTTCAGTGGGTCCCAAGAAATAACCATGATCTACTGCCAACATTAATGCACGATTGTCTGTAGGTTTGATTATTTTTGCCAATCGATTTTGTAATCCCCAATCCATACCCCTTCGATTTTGACAGAAAAAATATACCTTTCTTAAGCCTTTCTTATATTGTAATTATTATTTTCATTGCATTCTTACCACTTCTAGCATTTTCAAATGCTTTTTGAGAATCTAAAATAGGATAAGTGTGAGTAACTAGTTGTCTTACATCTATTTTTGAGGACTCGATTAATCTTAGTGCGTCTTGGGTATCAATATCAGAAGCAGCATAACTAGTAATCAAAGTAATCTCTTTAGAATAGATTTTGCTCATATCCAATTCTATTTTTGCACCTTTTGACGGAACTCCAAACATCATAACGGTTCCTCCTTTTCTTATCATGTCAATTGCATCTTCTAGGGCCTTTAAGCTGCTTGTAGCAACTATAGCAAGGTCTACACCCCTTCCTTCTGTTTGTTCAAAGATTTTTTCCAATCTCTTTTCATCCGTTGATTTTATGATCTTAGAGACATTAAATTTTTTTGCAAAATCTAATCTAAAATCATTGACATCCAAACAGAAAACCTTTGAGAATTTTTTTGATTGTGCAAGCATAACATGCATCATTCCAGTAGGTCCAACACCAAAAATAGCTACAGTGTCTCCTTCTTGATATTGATATTTGCTCCAAGACCGAATACAACATGCTAATGGTTCAATCATTGCAGCCTCTTCAAATGTCATAGAATCTGGGAGTTTTAGTACACCACCATGAGAAACGTTCCATTCTGGAACTACATATTCTTCTGATAAACCACATGGAGAAAGATTAGTTTCACTGTATTTTTTGCACATTGTTTCGTTTCCATGTTTACAATGATGGCAAGAATAACAAGGGACGTGATGATGTGTAAAAACTCTATCACCTTTTCTAAAGTCATTGACATTAGAACCAACATCTAAAATAATTCCAGCAGGTTCGTGGCCAAGTCTCATAGAGGGCTGCCCATATTTGCCAAATACTTTTTCTACGTCTGAACCACATATCCCACAGGCATGCATTTGAACCAAAATATCACCAGAACCTAAAACGGGTTTTTCTGTTTCTTCTATGGATATTGTTGAAGGTTCTTTTACATATGCTGTTTTCATATCAAACTTTTAGAATATTGATTATAAGTAGATTAAAAAAATTATACACCAAGAATCTTTTTGAGCATTACCCTATAGTCAACTTCAGTTTTCTTGCTTCCAATAGCGGGAAGCGCAAATACCAAAGTAGATTTTTCAGTTCTAAGTTTGGTTAATTCATCATTGATAGATTCTGTAATATCATCACTAACAAGAACTAATCCAACATCAGAGTCGTCAGTTAATTTTTTTATTTCATCAAGCGCCATTTCAGAAGTAGCTGACACCACCCCTGGAATTCCTGCTAGTTGAAAGCTTGTGACAAAAGATTTGCTACCTACAGTGAATATTTTCACAGATCAAAATTTTGTCCTTACCAATTTAACCCTTTTTGGCAGGTAAAAGATCAGGAAAGATTGATTTAGGTTAGAACATTGAAGAAATTATGGCAGAAATTGATACCCAAAAAAACATCTATCTGTTTACCCACGGAAGAATGGATTTACAAGAAAAATCAGAAAACGCCCTAGTTGCAAAAGGATTTTCAAAGGAAAAAATCATTATGGCATTACCAAACAAAGTAGGCCAAGTTGGTGAATATATGGCAATGTTGTGGATGCCACCGACTCCTGATCACATTAAAATTCAAAAAATAACCAAAATCGAAGAAGTAGAGCCAGAAGGAATGACAGGACTTTGGAAAGGAGTCTCAAAGGACGATATTGAATCTATTCCATTAGGATAGAATTAACTAAAGCCAGCACCAAATTGATCGCCTTTTTGGATTGGATCGGAGCCTTCAGAATTCTTTAATTTTAGATAAAGGAGTGCCTCGTAGACCAATTTTATTGCATCATCTCCTTTCATTTTACAATCAGAAATTGTTTGTTCTTTGTATTTTTGTAATTTACCTTGGTCTTGTTCCTCAATGGAAACATTATCTTTTATCATCATGACTGCAATTTTTTCTATTTGTGAATTGTGTTGTTCTTCATCCATAATTTTTTACCTTTTTTTCTAGTTATTAATAAGTTCTAATTATTTCAATATTACAAATCAGAAATTATACCAATAAGAAATTCATCATATTCTTCATCTGAGAAGGTAATTTTTTCAAATTTACTTTCTTTTTTGGCTAAAAATACAGACTCTAAATGATAACAGATTTTCTTTCCAGAAAGTCTTCCAAAATAATACCCCGTGCAAGAACAGTATTCACTATCTGGATCTAACCAATGTTCTTTTCCTTTACCAACAACTGTCCAAATTTCTTTTTGACTCGGTTCAAACACGTGTAATTTAACTCGTTTTTCAGAGACAAGAGATTCTACTCGGTCAAAACTTTTTTTCACAAGAATTTAATCTAAAGCCCATTGTATATCTTTGATGCCAAAGGAAAGAATAGTTCCTAGAAAACCTGCCTTGTTAATCGAAGGACAAAAAAAATATATCGTAATAACGGATTTACATATTGGGTTTGAAAATAGTCTTGTCTCCAATGAAATTTTCGTCGGAAAAAATTCTACCATAAATGAAACAGTAGATGAATTGTTAGAAATAATAGAATTAGAAAACCCAGATTCAGTCATATTATTAGGGGATGTAAAGTCAAGTATCAAAAATATTTTCAAAACAGAATGGAACGATGTGCCTTTATTTTTTAAAAAAATAAAGGAAAAATGCAATGTGATTCTAATTCCAGGAAATCATGATGCAAATATCCAAAGACTTGTACCTGAGGATGTTTCTTTGATTAGTTCAACTGGCATGGTAGAAGACAACACATTGTTTACACATGGACATAGAATGCCTTCTGAAATTTTTGCACATGTTAAAAAAATTATAATGGGTCATGTACATCCAGTATTTTTTCAAAAAAACTCTATTGTGAATGGACAAAGAGTATGAATTTCCCTAAAGACAAACAAGGAATACATTTTTCCGAGTCAAACAGGAGAGATTGAAATCATTATTGTTCCATCATTTAACAAATATTTTTATGCAACAAACAAAAAAAATACAAGAAATCAATATCTCCAATTATTGAAAAAATAAAACAAGTAACATCAGCTAGAATAGTTACCCTTGATGGAATAATTATTGGAGATGAAACTATTCTAGATCAAGTGCTCTGATCAATTTGATCATATGGTTCGATTGGTTCGATTGTTGTCTTGTTGTGTTTTAGCCATTCTAGTGTTTTTACAAAAGAGTCGGCAAGCTCAATTGTCGTAAGAACAGGAACCCCTAGCTCTATCGATTTTCTTCTAATTTGATATTCATCATCTAGCATTCCAACATATTTTTCAAGCGTTGATGTGCTTGGAATATTTATGATAAAATCGATTTTCCTTTCATATAACAAATCTGCAATATTTGGTTTTCTTCCTGGTTCCGATATTTTGTGTACCACCTCAATGTCACCAATTTTTTCTTCAAAGAATTCAGCAGTATGCTCTGTTGCAAATATCTTAAATCCCAAATTTTTTAAAAGCGCAATAGATTGGAGTAATTTTTCCTTGTTTTGAGAACCACCAACTGTTACTAAAGCTGCTCCCGTTTGAGGTAAATTGTATCCAACAGAGGTAAGACCCTTTGATAGTGCATCATAAAAGCTGCTCCCAAAGCACGCGGCCTCCCCAGTGGATTGCATTTCTACACCAAGTCTGATGTCTGCGCCCTCTAATTGCATAAAAGAAAACTGTGGGACTTTGATTCCATAATTATGGATTTTTTGCCATTTATTTTTAGGGATATTTGGTAGGGGCATACCCAAAATTGCCTTTGAAGCCAAAGAGATAAGGTTAAGCTTTACAAGTTTTGAGACAAATGGCATAGAACGGGAGGCCCTAATGTTTAGCTCTATCACATAGACATGGCCATCATGAACTAGGAACTGTAAGTTAAATGGACCTTTAATGTTAAAGGTTGTTGCAATTTTTGTTGTGTATTCAGTAATTGTTTCAATAGTTTTATTGTTTAGGCGCCATGGGGGAATACACATCATGGCATCACCAGAGTGAACACCTGCACTATCAATGTGTTCTACTATGGCTCCAATTATGACTTCTTTGCCATTACTTATTCCATCTACATCTACCTCAAGTGAATTTAACATGAATTTCGAAATTACAACAGGATGATCAGGTGAAACATCAGTTGCTTCTTTAACATATGTTTTTAATTGTTCTTGTGACCAAACTACTTTCATTGCAGCTCCCGACAACACGTATGAAGGCCTGACGATAACGGGGAACTCAACTTCCTGCGCAAAGTTTTTTGCCTCATTAAGGTTGGAAAATGCTTGCCAACGTGGTTGTTGGATGTGGAGTTTGTCCAATTCAGAGCTAAACTTTGAACGGTCTTCAGCTCTATCTACATCTTGGGCACTCGTTCCCAATATATTTACACCATGTTTAGATAATCCTGGCGTAAGATTGTTTGCTGTCTGTCCACCAACACAGGTAATCACACCTTTAGGATTTTCAAATTCTGTGATATCTAATATTCTTTCTTGAGTCAATTCCTCAAAATATAGTCTTGTACAAATATCATAATCTGTTGAAACTGTTTCAGGATTACAATTTACAACAGAAATATTTTTTTCACCATTTTCTTGTAGACCCCAAACCATATTGACAGTACCCCAGTCAAATTCCACACTACTACCTATTCGGTAGGGACCGGCCCCAATGACGACTATACCTTTTTCTTCAGGATTAACTTCAATGTCATGAGAATCTCCACCATAAGTCAAATAGAGGTAGTTTGTTACCGCAGGCCATTCTGCAGCCAAAGTGTCAATTTGTTTGACAGAGGGTAAAACCCCATGTTCTTTACGTAATTTGCGAATCTCATCTGGGTTTTTGTTCTTTGCACGCCCAATCTGGTTATCCGAAAAGCCCAATTGTTTAGCCTCCCAAAGCAAAGATTTTCCTAATTTTTCTTTTATGATTTTTTCCTCCATGTTGACTATGTTTTTAATTTTTTCAATAAACCATGGATCTATTGCTGAAAGATTGTTTATTCGCTCTACAGAAAATCCTGCCTTGAGAGCTATGGCGACATAGTACAACACCTGATCATCGGGATGCGATAATTTATCTTCCAAATCTTCCTCACCAAAGGTTTTTCCATTTGTTCTGTTTAAGACAAGGCCATCGTTTCCAATATCCAACATTCGAATCGATTTTTGAAATGATTCTTCAAATGTCATTCCTACTGCCATTACTTCCCCAACAGATTTCATTGTTGGACCAAGTTTTCTATTCACAAGTTCAAATTTGGAGAAATCCCATCTTGGATGTTTGCAAACAATGTAATCAAGGGAGGGCTCAAAACATGCGGTTGTATTTTTTGTAATTCTGTTAACAAGTTCTGAAAGATTATACCCTAATCCAATTTTTGCAGACATGTATGCAAGTGGATATCCAGTTGCTTTACTTGCAAGGGCAGATGATCTTGATAATCGAGGATTAATTTCAATTGCCACATATTTATCGGAGTTTGGTTCTAAGGCATATTGAATATTGCATTCTCCAACAATTCCCACATGTTTTGTTGCACGTAAGGCCGCAGAACGAAGCATATGGTACTCATGATTATCTATTGTTTGTGATGGTGCAACTACAATATTATCACCCGTATGAACTTTCATAGCAAGAATATTTTCCATGTTGCAGACGATGATATTATTTCCATCATAATCCTGCATTACTTCGTATTCAATTTGTTTCCAATGACCAATGTATTCTTCGATTAATACCTGACCAACAATACTTGCCTTTAATCCTCTTTCAACAATTTCATGAAGTTCGATTTCATTATATGCAACACCCCCACCCCTTCCTCCCAGAGTATAAGCAACTCTGATTATTACAGGATAGCCTATTTCTTCGGCAGCTTTTTTGCCATCATCAAAGTTGGTCACAGTTTTACTATTCAAAACAGGGACATTACACTGACCCATGGAATCTTTGAAAAGCTGTCTGTCTTCGGTCTTCTGAATTCCTGGAATTTGTGTTCCAAGAACTTTGATTCCATATTTTTGTAAAATCCCTGCTTCCTCTAATTTAACACCACAATTAAGAGCCGTTTGACCTCCATAGGCCAGCATTACCCCATCAGGTCTTTCTTTTTCAACAACAGATTCTACGTAATCTGGAGTAACTGGAAGAAGATAAACTCTATCTGCAAATCTGGTATCGGTTTGAATTGTCGCAATATTTGGATTGATTAAGATACTTTTTAGTCCATCTTCACGTATTGCTTTGAGGCATTGGCTTCCGGAGTAGTCAAATTGACGGTCGTTTTAGCGACTCTCGCCGGCTTCTCCGATTTTTATTGCCCCACTACCAAGTACAAGAATTTTGTTTATCGACTCATTTTTTGGCAGCTTTTTCCTCCCCCATTAGGTTACTTAGTTCTTCAAAGACAAATTTACAATCATGTGGTCCTGGAGAAGCTTCTGGATGAAACTGAACAGCAATACAGTTTTTCGTTTTATGTTTTATCCCCTCAATTGTTTTATCATCTACATTTCTAAACCATAAATTAAATTCAGAATCGTCTAGTGAATCAGGATTAATTCCATAACCATGATTCTGACTTGTGACATAGATTTGATTATTTTCTAAATTAACACAAGGTTTGTTTTGACCCCGATGCCCGTATTTTAGTTTGTAAGTTTCGGCATTTCCAGCAAGACCAATAATCTGAGCACCCAAACAAATTCCTAATGTTGGAATATTTTTTTCAATTAGTTTTTTTGCAGTATCTATAGTATTAGGGCAATTTTGTGGATCCCCCGGACCGTTACTTATTATCACACCTTTAGGATTGTATGACATGATTCTTTCAAACGAAACATTCCAGGGTAGTTTAATAACCTTGTAACCGAGATTTCGCATACTGCGTAAAATAGCATTTTTGGCACCAGTATCTATGACTACAACTGCCTTTTCATCTGAGCCAAATACCTCATCTTGTTTGGTAGAAACCACATCCATGAATTTTTCAGAATTGTAATTTGGTGCAGATCTAAGCTGTTTTTTTATTACATCAACATCAATTTCGCCATCAGAGACTACCAAGGCTGCCATCATCACACCACCATCCCTAAGCTTTTTGGTTAATGCTCTGGTGTCAATTCCAGATATTCCTGGAATTTTTTCGTTATGCAGCCATTCATCTAGAGTCATAGAAAGATTCCAATGACTAGCAGTAAGAGATAATTCATGAACAACTAATCCACGAACTTGTATTTTGTCAGATTCAAAGAATTTTGAGATCCCGTCTTTATCTTTAATTGATGGATCAGGGACGCCATAATTTCCAACAAGTGGATAGGTAAGGCTTAGAATTTGGCCACTATAGGATGGATCTGTAAGGGTTTCAGGGTAACCAACCATACCTGTATTAAAAACAATTTCACCAAAAGCAGTCGTAGAATAACCAAATCCAACCCCATCAAGGACAGCCCCGTCATCAAAAATAAGCTTTCCAAATTTGTTTGTATGGCTTGATTTCTTTGTATTTATTGTGACCCTCGTAAAGTGTTTCTAATTCGTGATTTAAATTTTGTGAGAGATAAATTTAGAAAGATTTTGATCGCAATTTGCAAACAGATAATTTAACAATAGAGATTATCCACCATTAAAAAAAATCATTTAATTATTTTCTATTCACAGTATGGTTTAAAATTAAAAGTTGGGTAAATTAAGAAATATCATTAATCTAGAGTGCTCGGAATTCTTCACTCCATTTGTGATATGCACGAACCATTTCTGTAGAAACACTTGGTTTTCTTCTTTCCATAATTGATCTAAAGTCTGCTGTAGTCAATATCCTTGGTTTTTCGGGCACTTCACCCTCTATTGGTTCGTGATAATTAGGAGAATCAAATAATTCATGAACCGTTTTGAGATGAGCTCCCTGACAAACATCTTTGATATCACTTGCACTGTAACCATCAAACATTCTTGCCAATTCTGCTGAATTTACTCTAGAACTCAGGGAAAGATTAGCAGTATACTGTTTGAATAGACTTTCTCGTGCTTCCTGAGATGGGAGAGAGACATAGATTCTTTTTTGGAATCTTCTAAGAAAAGGCCAATCAAGACTCCAAGGTTTATTGGTTGCACCAACTACATACATCATCAAATCTTTTCCTTTATCATGAACTCCATCCATTTCAGTTAGGAATTGATTTTTTGTCCTTACTTCTCCTCCAACTTCACTATTTCTTGAACCTAATAGGGAATCAACTTCATCGACAAATAAAATCACAGGTTTACCTTCTTTTTCAGTATATTTTCTAGCCATCCTAAATAATTTTGATACATTTTTTTCGGCTTCTCCTAACCATTTACTCATCATAGATGAGGCATCAACATTGATGAAATAACCATCCATTTCACTTGCAGTAGCTGCGGCCAACATAGTTTTTCCCGTTCCAGGTGGCCCATAAAGCAACATTCCTTTTGGCCAGCCCAAGGGAAACAAGTCTGGTCTTTTAGTAGGATATATGATGGACTCACGTAATGCACTTTTAGCATCCTCTAAACCAACAACCTCGGTCCAGCTGACATTTGGTTTTTCTTTCATAATTAATTCTTCAAAATCATTCTCATCGTCTTGTCTCTCAACTGATGCTTTTTGCTCCGCAGGAGTGGCTTTGGGATCCACCGCAGGTTCTACCCCACTAGTTGCTTGAAGTGCTTGGATTCTATTATGATAGGAATTGCATCTATCTTTGTACAAAGAATTAAGTTTGCTTGAAGGATATAGCTGGAGTAATTTTACAAGAGTATCTATTGCTTTTTGATAATTGGCAATGGCCATTCCTCTTGCCCCCTGGGAATCAAACTTGATTGCCTCAGAGGCATATTTACTTGCATTATTTTCTAATTCTTGGGGAGCTAAACTCATCTAAATTACCTGTCCGTTCCTTTCTTTAGATTTTTGTTGGTATTCTTGGGAGTTAATATCTATGGTGAGTTTGGTTAAATTATTTGAACTGTTTTCCAAGTTATTAGTGGGTTTAATGTTAGACTTTTCAAAGTCATATTTTTCTGAAATATGGGCGTGTATTTCTTTGACTTTATTAATAGAGTCTTCAGCTGAAATTATCAATTCAGAGACTTCATCATCAATCTCCTCAATAGACTCAGATGATTCTCGTATAATGGAAACAAAATATTCAAGAATGGAACGAATCTCCTTTTTATCCTCATATTTGCAGAGCATGAAATCTGCAATACTGACCATTTTATTTAGATCCTGAAGTTCCTCAGGAGTTAATTTGTCAATTTTATGGTTAAAGGATGTGTTTGATTGAGATATTTTTTTTTCAATTTTTTCAGAAATATTTCGCACAAACTCTATATCTTTTGAAAGATTTCTAGATTTAATAAAATTCAAGTATCAAGTACTCAAAAAAAATCAAGATGAGGATACTGCTTACTTATTTTAGAGTCTACAATCAATTTTACTTCATCTAAAAATAATGATGATTCTATGTTTGACTGACTAAAGTCAAAATGGGCCTTTGTAATAGTGGCAGAATCCAACACAATACTTCCCAAATGAACTGACAATTCTGATAGTTGTCGACTAGTATCTGGAAGAATTTCAACTAGTTGAGCACTGATTGTTCTTATAACGGGCACCAAACATGGGAAAATTTTGGGAATTTCATCAATTCTGGAAATAGCGTCTATCTTTTTTTGGATTTGGTGTAAAGTTTCGATACAAAAGGACACTGTTCGCTCCAAGTCAATAGCTTTTGTAAAATCAGGTTCATTATCTGAATCGATTGACAACAAGATGTTTGATTTTTTTACATCCAATTTCTTAATTTCTAAAACATCTATAATTTTGCCAAGCAAGTTATTTGAATAATAAAGTCTAGGAACAATAGTTGGAGTTTGTGAAATGTTTGCCGATGGTATCGATAAACTGTATTGCCCACTCAATTCATTTAATTTATTTAAAATCCGTATTTGAGGGCCATGTCACGGATTAATCATTAACCATAGTCACACCAGGTCGCAGATACAATTTTGATTTTTTTTGAGTGTTTGTGTAAAGGAATTTAGCTCTTGATTTTACCTAAGAAATCATTAATTAAAATTATGGTGAATGGACAAGCGCTAACTGTGAGTTTAGAGGAGTTTGGTCTGAGTAAATACGAAGCACAAGCTTATGTCACCCTCATATCAAAGGGGACTATTTCTGCAAGTGAGCTTGCCTATTTTTCAGATCTTCCAAGAACCAAGATATATCCCACATTATTAAAATTAGAAAATAAAAAATTGGTCATTATTTCCCAAAGCAAACCCATAATGTGCACAGCTATTGCACCTGAAGATGCATTTGATTCTATAATTCATGAGCAAATTAACAAAGTTAATGCAATGAACACCCTAGTTTCAAAATTGAAAAAAGCAAGTGAAGAAAGTAGAAAATCAAGTGGATCTGAGGAAAAAAGATACCATCAGCTCAGTGCAAACAATGTCCTAAATCAATTACAAACAATGATTGCTGGCTCAAAATTCTCAATACAAATGGCAGTTGATCAGTGGGGGTTGGGATTATTATCTGAATGTAAAGATCAGCTAGTTTCAGTAATCAGAAGAAATCTGGATGTTAAAATAATAATTCCCCCTTCCCTTATTGGCTCAGAAGCATATAGAGCACTACCTGATGGAATCAAAATTAGAGCATCAGATGTTGTTCAGGATTGTTATATTTTTGATGAAACTGAAGTTTTGATAGTTAATGAGGAAAATGGAAAAGGCGTAAATTTCTCATCCACTGAAATTCTAGGTAGCAATCAAGGAAAATTATTTTTAAATATTTGGAAAGGTGCAATCAAAACCGAATGCCTTGCAGATATGACAAAATCTGAAGCTCAAGAGACTTACAAACTCATAAGAGTAGTTAATGAAAATGGATTAAGTCATATTTTGAATTCGGCAATTGTTTTCAAAAAACTTGATACAGATTTGGTAAAGCTCTTAGAAAAAAATGGAATTAACTTAAAATTAAAATCATTAGTTGACGTAATTGAGATGTTGGATGCGGCGATGCAAATAATGTGTTCGGGGCATGTTAATTTTGATGTAAATAACAAAAACATTACCATAGAATCCAAAGTTAATAGTGGTCATTCTTTGCCTTGGGTCTCAATTCTGGATGGGTATTTACAGAAAAAAGGATACAAAACAAGAATGGTTTTTCAAAATAATTCAAACAAAGGTGAGAAAACCCATATCAAAATATCTAAAAACTAAAATCAGATAAAAAATACCCACAAACAACTTGATTGAGCAAAAGATAGAATCCCTTGGAATTCATCTTCCATCGCCCCCAATTCCTGCAGGCTCTTATGTGCCAGCAGTTAGAACTGGGAATTTACTCTATATTTCAGGCCAAATTCCAATTGAAAACGGAAAAGTTGCCTATACAGGAAAAGTTTCAGATGAAAATCTTGAAGTTGCACAAAAATCAGCTAAAATGTGCGCAATCAACATAATTGCTCAGATTAAACGAGAATTAGGTGATTTAGACAAGGTTTCAAAAATTGTTAGATTATCAGGATTTGTAAATTCTTTACCCGAGTTTTCACAGCACCCAAAGGTGATCAATTCTGCATCTGATTTGATCTTTGAGATTTTTGGAGAAAAAGGCAGACATTCTAGAATTGCAGTCGGGGTTGCTAGTTTACCCTTAGATTCGATGACTGAAATCGATGCAATTATAGAAGTTTCGGAGTAGATTTTTTAAGATTTGGAAATTATTTAAATAGATTTTTTCATTCATTAATGCAATGGCACAAACATGTACTGGTTTCTGTGAGCGACTAAAACCACAAGGAATGTCAAATAGTTTGAGATACAATGCAGGGCAGAAATGGTGTTCTCTTTGTGCATTGTTTTTCCATACAGAAGAATATGTTTGTCAGCGCTATAAAACAAGATTAAGATCTAAATCCAGAAGTAAAAGAAATGAGTTGTCAAGAATATAACACCCAAAAAGAAAAATAGATTTTTTATTTCTAAAGAAGGATCAGAATAGGATGTGGGAATGTTAACAGCTGTATCGTCAATAATTTCTGCAAAGATATAAAGAGTTTCAATCGCATACGTAGCAAAAAAAGATTCTCAAATATTTGTAATAATTTAGTTTAATTTTTTGTTTAACTCTTTGACAAAAATATTAATTTTATCTTTTGGAATTACTGCTCCACATGCTTTATCATGACCTCCACCAGATCCCCCAAGGTCAGATGCAAGGATGTTAACAATTTTTCCTAAATGAGTTTTAAGGGATTTTGAACCACGAACAGAAACGGCATAAATTCCATGATCAATTCTTTCCTTATAGGCAACTCCAACCTCTTTGCCAGATAATCCCAAAACAAAATTGACTGCACCGCTAGCTCCAGCATCAAGAATTTCCATGTATCCTAGATTTTTCATAGTTTTCATTCCTGCTTTTACTTTACCAATCATCTGAGATAATTTCTCAACCTGAATTTGGGCAAATTCAAAAGTATTTGGAATTTCATGAGGGAATTTTGAGTCAGCCAATTCCTCCACCAAGTATAACAGATAATCAGGGTCTTTTTGGTGTCCAACAATATTGTAAGTAAGAACAGTAGCATTAATCAGCGCAAATTGCCTATCATAGATTTGAAGTAATTTCGAACCAATTGGTCTATCTTCCATATAGTCAGTAATTGCGGCACATGTTGCAATGAATGAAGAGTGATCTGGGAGTTTTGACTTGAATGCTGAATAAACTTGGACTGCAGTACATTCGTTAACATCATGGATAATTTTGACTTTGATTTTTTCCAGAGACTTTACTACATCAGGATCAATATCATGATGGTCAATGTAAGTTACCGAAATGTTATTTTTTCGTAAAGTTGTTAAAATATCAACAAATTCATCTTGAGTTTTTTTACTTAGACCCAAATCACAAATATATAATGATTTTAATTTCTCATCGGTAATTACTTGTCTTAACGCATCCATTTGTCCTGGATAATCAACCAAAATTGCCTGCCCACCAAAGGCCTGACGAACTAAAGCTGCTGAACTGATCCCATCTGCATCTTCTTTGTGTGAAATGCAAATAATTTTAGTTCTTGTTGTTTTGATAGGTTTTACTTTTGTAGTCTTTGCTTTTGTAGTTTTTGCTTTTGTAGTCTTTGCTTTTGTAGTCTTTGCTTTTGTAGTCTTTGCTTTTGTAGTCTTTGCCGGGGCAGTCTTTGCTTTTGTAGTCTTTGCCGCCATTATGCCAATAACTTGGAGACCCTCATTTAAATCAAGAATGGATTATTTTTTGTGTTCTCTGGATTCTTGTTTAACGCTTCGATTTTCTAAAGAAGACGAATTCACATATGACTCATAAAAGGACTTTCCATCCATTTGGGTTAGAAGATCAATTTCCTGAATTTTTTTAAACTCTT
>DATKZR010000010.1:0-8640 GCA_035527875.1 Nitrosopumilaceae archaeon
TGATGAGGCATTAAATGAATTAGAAGGATTACTAGATAAGATAGAAACAAAAGAAGAGATAATTTTTAGAGCAAATCACGGTTCAAATGCTTATACAATCAAGGGTACATTTCCACAAGACAAACAAAAAATGTTAGACAGTTTAAGATGGATGAAAGGACATCCTGAAGTGGCAAGGCCTGAAGGATTAAGAGGATTTTAAATCAAATTACTTTGATCAAGATATACAACCTTGAAAATGGTAACTTGATAATCCCCATCAAAAAAATTTGTTGTTTTAACATCTTCTACATTTAGTACTCTGAATTTTACTCGTAATTTCCGGCGTCATTTACATCAGTTTGTGCACAATGGAATGCCTCGACATTCTTGAAAATTTGAATTATTACAGGATATCCTGCAAAAGGATTTGCCATTTTGTCCTCAATAAATCCCCATGGTAGTGAGGTTTCTTTAGGGGCATGGAATAGGAGGGATGTTTTATCTATGCCAATTATTCCATTTAATGGAATGTACTCGGTTTGTGGTTGATGCGTATGCTCATTAATGAAAATTTAACCTGAGTGAGGATGAGCAAAAACCAATGATTATGATGATGAGAAAATTACAATTACACTTAAAATCGTAATGGCAAAGAGTCTTTGATTTTCTACATTAATGAAGAAAATTAATGACGGTTTAATAATTACTATCAAAGTTGGTCGATAACTGGTTTTAGATTATCAGGCAAATCTGGTAATTCAGTATGACTTTCATTATTTTGAAGTGTTTCTGGTCCGATTCGTCGGACCTTTTGTGTGCCAATTAAGGTGTCAATATTTCTTTGAATGTCTTTTTCTGATAGAATTGATTTTAATTTTTCCAAAAGTGTTGCTTCATTTTCATATTTTTTTATTGCATATTGAACAAGTATCATTTTTTCAGTGATGGAATAATCTGTCATTTGTAAACCCCAATCCTTTCATTGTAAAAAACATTATCAACCTAGTGAAAGGTTTTCTTGAGATCTTCTATTTTTGGAATTCCAGTAAACAATAATTTTCCATCTACTACTAAACCAGGAGCCACAAATATTGGATACTTTTCCAGATATTCTGATTTTTCAGTAATATCTATCAAATCATAAGAAATACCTAGCTTATCAAGCATATTTTCAAGTGCCTTGCAATTCGTACAACCTGGAGTGGTAAGAACTTCTACCTTCATGATTCCATAAATTGGTCAGGATTTTTCTCAAAGGCCCACCTACATGTTGCGCAACAAAATTGATATTCCTTTCCTTTGTGTAACAGGGATTCCCCTTTGTTTACTTCCATGCCACAGACCGGATCTTTCATGCTTCTATTCTCTTTCTTCGAGTAAAATACCATATTATTGGAAAAACAATCAAACCCACAAATAAAATTGGAGCCAATTCTCGTGGGATTTGAGCATCAAAATTATGTGTATGCTCTCCAACATGAAATTCCGGGGGAATTGGTGTTATCGATACTAGATTATTCCAAGCTATATGGATAAGGGTAGATTCATACCATTCATGTCCTCCAGGAATTCCCTGAATTATTAGAAAGGCCCCAATTATAATTAACATCCATCCAGTAATTTTTTCAATATTTTCCCGACTAGAAGTTATTCCTTTTGTGGCATTTACTCCAATAATAGCTAGAACAGAGAGTAGGATTAGGGGAATCGCTCGTCCAACTCCATGAACTAAACCAAGACTTGCGCCAACCTCTGCACTTCCAGTACTTGCAACATAAATTAAAAGCCAATAAAACATAGGGTTTGGACAACCAACCCCAGCGTTTCCTAATAACAAACCCATGAAAAATGATTTTGAATAATCTCCCCGATTTTGAATAAATTTTGGAGTTCCAGAATAGGTCGGTAATTTCAATTCAAGTAATTTTAACTGTGATAAACCAAAGAGAAATGCCGCAATTCCTGCAATCAGAAACATGTAGAGGGAAATTTGATCCAAATCAGCGGTTTGGCCTAAAACCCCAATTCCTAACCCATAAAACATTATTGTTATTGTAAGACCTGCTCCAAACAAAATAGCCATCAAAAGTCCTTTTTTTCCACCCTTACCCATGCTTAGAGGAATTATTATGAAGACAAGTGGGAGTGTACAAGGTAAAATAATCATTGAAAGTCCGGCAAGATAGGAGATAATCAACCATGAAGGATATGAGAGTTCATTGCCGGCACTTATTGCAATTTCATTGGTAATTCCAAAAATGCCTCCAACAAAAATTAATGAAAAAAGTACAAACAATACAACAATTAGAGTTTTTTTTGCTACAATTTTGCTGGACATGTGTTAAATGATTTCTTCATATATTTAATCGGACCATATTTTTTTTTAAATGCAGTGATTATACGAGTCTAGAGATTATAAAATCCATTTAATGGATTGGAGGCAATGTTAACTTTAGCCTCAATTTTTTGAATTTCAATAGGCTTGTTATTTTTAATTTTATTAGAATTAATGAATTGGATAGACGTTATTTTCGTATTTTTTGTGAATTTAAAAAATAAAACTCCCTCAGGCTCAGAATTAATATTTTATGATCTTAAGGTCAATGTTTTTTCTTAGGAGAAAATAGATCTAGATACGTTTCCTTACATCATGGACAAAAGATTAGAAAAAATGAAAATCACCATCGACAAAGACTTTGAGAAATTCATGAAAACTGTTGGTTTTTTTCAAAGATGAATTTTTGAAATTTCAAATTCATCTTTAGTAATTTTTTCTAGAGTTCTTAATTGAGAGAGAAAATCTGTCTGAAAAAAATAAGACTTACACTAAATTAAATCAATTATTTTATTATAGGATTCATGAGCTTTACTGATTGCCCCAAATGTGCAAACCAAGGATTGATGATGCAACTAACCAAGGAAGACAATCAATATGTTTGTCAAATGTGTAAATCTGTTTATCACGACGATTAGCATCAGATTAAACCAATTTATTCAAGTTTTGTATGTTTAGACCATAGTTAGACAAAAAACATTTTCTATATAATCAAACTAATTGAAAATTTGGACATCATTCCAAAAAGCGATGTACCCAGTTATCTTTTTTGCAAGAAAAGAAGGTTTTGGATAAAACCAAGCACAATTCTGATTTGTCTTTCCATTTACAGTCACTGAAAGATAATTTGCTTTTCCCTTCCAAATACATCTTGATGTGGTATTACTTTCATGAAAATACTCTTTTTTGATTGAATTTGGGGGGAAATAGTAGTTGCCTTCGATACTGATAGTTTCATCTGATTCTGCAATTACAATATTATTCCATACAGCTTTCATAAATTAAAAACAAATTTGGTAAAATTAAAACAAATATCCAAATTACAAAATTTTACTTAAAAGAAATTACACCCATAAAGAAAGATTCCTTTGTAAATTTCTAACTTTTTTATAATTATTCAAAATAGTTTTCTCACATGAAAACCCCAGGCTTACAATTTTGTAGTCTATGTAATTTTGGCAGATATACTCCATATCCCAACATGGGAAAAAGAAATGAAATTTTTTTACTATTGGATTTTTTTCTTTATCTTGAAAAATAACAATTCGATAAACAGAATCATCCATTTCCTTTAGGCATACATTACATACAGAATTTCTTGATAAGTTTTCTTCAAAAATTAGTCCCTGTTTCTTAGTAGGATTACTGGTATCTTTCGTGTAACATGACTCAAACTTGTAATCATGTATTTCTTTCATCATTTTTTGTAAGTTATTTTTTTTATATTACCTCTAGTTAGCTTTATTTCTAAATCTTTCATATTTTAGCTAATCACAATGATTCCCTGAATTCTCATAGAAAATCTTATCACCTAGAATATACTGTAAAAATTATGGAAATTCAATCCGCGGCTGAAAAAATTCTGAAGGTAAGCCCATCAGTTAGAGTAGTAAGCGTATGCGATCTCAATGGTAAATTGATATTTTCTGAACGGTCAAAGAAGGTGAATATTTTGGTCTCAAAGAAACAAAGCTTGGGATCATTAAAAGCTGCAGCGCACGATTGGAAGCAGAGAAAAAAACTAGTGAGATCACTTGGAGCATGCAAATATGTCGTTGCAGAGTACGATAAAGTTAAGAGAATAGTGATTCCTGCTGGAAAAAATCACATCTTGTATGTAACTACCTCCGCTTCTCTAGATCATAACAAAATCATTCGTAAGGTACGATCTTTCAGATAACCCTACAATTCTAAATTTTTATTTTTTCTTAATTCATATTATTCTACGGAATGTCTAAAGTGTTTAATTTCGATTGATTATTTGTTTTAGTAATATTTTCGTAGAACTTACTTCTTGAGTTGTCTTCTTCCAGTTCCTCTTCCAGAGCTTACCCACAAACCTTTTGTCGATTTTGATGCGGTACTTGGAATGTCACCAAATTTAATTTTACCAGTTCCTCGTCCTACTGAGATATACTTGTCTTTAGAATCTTCTTTTCTTTCTGATTGAATTTTTTTGAAGTCGTCTCCAGACCATTTTTGTCCTTTATCATCTACTTCAATAATTTTGGTTCCTCTTCCGCTTCTAATTCTAATTTTTCCCATTTTTATTCACATATTGTATAAAAATTCCCATTAATAAAATTTTTAAAATTTCACTTTTCAACCTAATTAGACCTTAGACATCTCTTTCAAAATAAAAATAGGTCTACATGAATTCATACCAAGATGTGCAAAAAGTTGTAGGGAGCATAAAAAGAAAAGGTAGTTTGAAGTTATTTTAGCTTCAATCTAGTAGCTTTACGGAGAATTTTGGAATGATCGGCTCTTGCACTTGTAGTCAGATAGAGTAGATGTCCCTTTTCAAGTGGTATCACTATACGTTTGATTTTACCATATTCAGCAAGGGCATACTTTCCTTTTCCAATCTTTCTTGAGAGTCGATTTCGTTCTTTCCAAATATTTGCAGATGTTTTGAGTGATTTGAGACTCTCTTGGGCTGTTAACAGGTTTTTTACACCTTTTTTATGGCCACTAGATTTTATTCTTCCATTCGAGTCTGTGATTGTTGCATAACGAACTGCGGGGCTAATTTTCATAGCTTTTTCTTGAAGACTTTGATAATCCATTGAGAGGTAAAGTTGTCTTCTAGTTGTTAAAGTTTTAAAATATAATTTATACAAGTATTTTTAAAAGTTTTTGGAACATTGATCGTAATAGCATATCCTAAAAACCAAAATACAATACTTAGGGTTAGGTTTCATTAATTATAATGGAACTATGATCCAGACGAACCAAAAAAATCCACGGATCTTTTGACTGAAGCTATTCTAATATCGTATAAAATTAATTTTTGTCATTTTTTTATGGAATGTGGTAAAAAAGGTACAAGACAAAGTGAATTTTAGGGGAAAAAATCTATGTGGGTGACTATCACTTTGAGGAAATTAACAAATCATAGAAATTAGAATTTCAACCGTTATCTTTCTAAAAAATAATTTCAAAAGTTGTGAATTCTGCTGGACTTGAACCATTTTTGGGAAAAGAAAAAAATTCAATTTAGAATCCATGACTTTTCTAATTTCACTCAAATGACTTAGCAATATTTGTAATTCGATGGCCACAATTTGCACAAAGATTACTTTTATTATCAAATCTAAGTTCTCCACATTTGACACACCTAGTAAAAGCCATAATACATTCAAAACCAACTAAGAATTAAGAATGATCTTGATTTTGAACCAGAACTTTAGAGGCTTGAACCTTTAATGGATATAGAAAAAGATTCAATTTAGAATCCACGGGCCATGATGGTAGATGGGCCCACGGGGATTTGAGTCTTGGGGTTTTAGGGGTTCATAGAATAAAAAATTGTAAGTAAATCAAAATTTCTGAAATTTCTATTGTGTTTATGGGTTGTTTTTTAAATTTGGAGTCACAGAGAAATCCTAGAATACTAAAGTATGTGGCGAATTTATTATGTTTAGAAATTGAAATGATTGCCAAAAATAGATTTTTTTTATTATTCTTGTTGTATGGGATTTCGATTTTAGCGCTTTCTATGTATGTTTTACCAGTTGAAGCAAATCCTCCAATACGAATTATTGTTTCAATAAATGGACATGCTGTAGATTTTCTTTCTCAATTGAAAGTATCTGGTCCTGATGTTTGTGATTATTATCACTACCACGCACAATCTGGCGGTATGGTTACTGCTTTGGATGGAACTGAAATTGTAGATCCCAATCCAGGAGGTTGTGGTTATGGATTGCCAGGAAAACTTCCTTCAGGATTTGCAGATAATATTCCAAACGATGATGATTTTGATGGATTAGATAATGATACTGAAATGTCTTTGGGCATGAATAAAACTAATCCAGACTCTGACGGAGATGGAACATTAGATGGAAGTGAGGATAACGATAATGATGGTTTGACAAACAGTGAAGAAGCAAACATACACATGTCAAATCCAGGAAATCCTGATTCTAATGGAAATAATATTCCAGATAAGGTTGAAATTTTTCTTTCTACCACAGCCAAAGATTTCACCAAGATTCCAGTCATTGTAAACATTTTAAAAAATTCAACAGCTACAACAGAACATACTACAGAAGCAGTTGATAAGGCAAATGTTGTTTTAAAAAAAGCAAAAGTCATGCTAGTTTTGGTTAAAACTAATGTTCTCACAGAAAATGATGGAGATAATGGTGGTATGGGTCAAGGAACTGCTGGAGACGGGATACTAACAAGTAAGGAAAGAAACAGTGTTCGCTCCAATGGTGGAAATGAGGTTGACGAACTTCCTGGCATGAAAGGAACAAAGATTACCTTTGCTAAACCAGGTGGAGTAAAATCAGGAAGTACAACACCTGGAATAAGTGTACATGAAAACCCCACAATCATTGTAGAACAGAGAAATACAACTGATAGCACGGGTGCCACTATAGCCCATGAGTTTGGTCATGTTTTCACACTAGAGCATCCAAACGAAACCCCCGAACTAGATGATAATGAGAATGGAAATATTATGACTCCATCTAACGGGGGAAGGGATATCTTTGTAAACTCAAATAATGCTTCTAAAGGTTTGGAGAATATTGAATGGACTGAAACACAGCTCGAAAAAATTGATACTGATGGGATTGCAAAAGCGATGGGTTTTCAGGGAACCATGCAAAGCCCAGGTCAATTAAAACAATTCCAATATGGAAGTGATATTGATTTTTTCAACGATCAAATAGGTGTGATTGAATATCATGACCTCAACTGGACATTTCTAAGGTCTGAAGCAGGTGATGAGTTCATTCATGGTTTATTGACATTGTATGGGATAATTCCTAGTTCTGGTGCGGTAGATGTGACATACAGTTTGCTGTTTGACTCTGATGCAAATTCATTAACAGGTTTAACTATTGGGTCATTTACTGGAGTCGACAAGGAACTTGTCATTCAAATACATGGTGATGCTTCAATTGAGCCATTAACAATCTCGGGTTTAATTTTTGATTATGGAACTTTTTTTAATACTCCAATTGATTCTCCAACTTTGATTACAATCAAGGAGGAAACCGACTTGGATGTATCTGGAGTCCCCATTGCAGATCACATTAGATTTAAAATTTCGAAATCAGTTTTAGGGCTGAGTGCCAATAATGTTCCAGTAGGTGTTATGGTAAGAGATCTTCCAGATCCCTTTAGTTTCAATACTGAATTTGATACAACATCTTTTACCTATGACAGAGATCTCTATTTGGAAGTGCCCACTCTTTCGTTAGTCAATGAATTTGCAAAAACAGGAGACATGATACTGTTTGATGTTGTTGGTCTTAATCCAAATTCAAGTTTTGATCTCAGAGTTGATGATGTCCCAGTTCTTTCTGATACTACTGATACAAATGGAGATTTTAGTGGGAATTTTGTGTTTCCAGACTTGTCATCTGGTTTTCACTTTCTAACGGCCATGGATTCTTTTGATTCTTTTGCATTTAATGGGATTATAGCGCAGGTTGTACCCGAATGTTTACCACCAGTATCAAATGACTGGATGATAACAGAAAGTTGTGAAATTTCAAGTGACATAATAGCCCCTGCAAGTGTAATAATTCAAAATAATTCTCTAGTTACTGTTAATTCAATGGGGAACTTTACAATTCCATCAGGAGAAAATCTCATAATAGTAGATGGTAGTGGTTTGAAATTAATTCAAGGCTCTGCTTTTCATGTTTTATCATAACTCATCCTTCCCAAAAAATAATTTCGAGCTAGATGATTTTTGATTAAGAGTGTACACGGGGATTTGAACCTGTTGGTTTTAGGGGTTCATAGAAATGTTAACGAGTTTATCGACTGTCAGTAAAAAGTCTCCCCCCTTTTCACGCCTAACATATGCGTAATGACTTGCGTTATGACGTGACGGTGAGTGAGTCAGAAAATATGAAAATTATTTTGTGATGAAATAACTTCTATAATCCTTTAAGGATTCATCTTTCCAAAATTCTCGTATTGCTTTCCCCCAATCAATATAATTATAATAATTAATGTCATATGCCATATTTTTACCAAATTTTAAAGATAATTCTTTTTGATTTGCCATAAAACTTAATCGTGCATTTTTTCTCATACACATAAAATCCATCACTCTATCTTTGATCAATCTATGT
>DATKZR010000011.1:0-2910 GCA_035527875.1 Nitrosopumilaceae archaeon
GCACCCCTTCAATAGTAGGCATTAGCAATGAATATTTACAACTCTGGTACGATAGTACAATGTACATCGTACAGGTACAAACCAGTACAAAATTTGAAAATAAATCATGTTTCAAAATTCTAAATTTTAAAGTTGATACACTAGTATCTCGACCACAACAAAGTGAAAAGTAAATGAACGTCTTGCCATTTTATTGCATCTCGAATACAAAAACATAGTCGAAAGTAAATAAACAGTAAGTCATGTTCAGTAGATTTTGATTCGAATACTTAATTCGTTTCACTTACCTTTTTGATTCACTTATCTTTTTGATTCCAGTCACAACTATGACTTTATTTGAAAAACAACATCAATTGGTGAAAACTGATAACGAATCCACAACGAATCAAAATCAAAATCAAAATGAAACTACTCGTACTACACAACTTGAACGACCAAGTACAGCTGTAACCAACACACTGAATAAACAATCATCGACATCGACATCAACATCAACATCGACATCAACATCAACATCGACATCAACATCAACATCAACATCGACATCGACATCTATGAAAAAGTCTACAGTATTAAAGGATCTCACCAATTCATCTTCAAACCAAAAAAGTAAGAAACATCCAACACAAAAAAAACATAATCAAACGAAATCGACGAATCCAAAGAAAAGGCGAAAGAAGAACAAGTCTTCGTCATCTAAAAAAAAAACAACAACAACCAAGACTGCTACCACTACTAATGTTAATGATGATCATATCAAAACTATATTCAACACACTAAAACAGTCACATTTCATAAACTTTGATGTACCTGAAGGTCAGAAGAAATTTGAGGAATGGCTTAGAAAACAACCTACTCTGAAAAATCTCATTAAGAAATTGGATGAGTTTGATATTGCAAATGGTTATGCAGTCGGAACTACATTGAAGCTTGGTTCTTATGTGCATCAAAACTTTGACTACTCCTTCAATGAGCGTTGTGATATTAAAATATGGCACTACCCACCAAATTCTAACCATGATCACGAAACCAAATCATCATTCCAACTCAACAGTGGCCAAAATTCATTTATGAACCCTTGTATCAACGCCTTTTTTAAGGTAATTCCGTTACTACTTCTTGCTTCTGGTTTGGTAACGTTAGAACAAATTGAAAATGATTTTAAAAGACTCGTGTTTTTTGATTCAATACCCATCACATTTTCATCAAGGTTTTTTTCAAAAGGAAATGAACTTCCCAAAGAATTTGTTGATATTGTGGCAACATGGAGGAAACTCATTGTTAAAGTTTTATTTATGATTCAAAGCAAAAGAGGAGAACAACTTTTGATAGATACAGTGGGCAATGATGCCAAAAACTTCGTTGATAATTTGAAATTAAAAGTTTCATCTTTTAAAATCAATCATACAACTCATCCCATGTTCTTCCTGTGCGGTGGTCAATCAGAAGAGAAAGCAGTTGAGGTTTTTCTTCGTAAATTAGAAAAGCATTGTTGGTTGAATGATAGAGAGGTAAGTAAAATCATTTCAACTTTGATTTATTTTCATTCTAAAAAAGTGTGTATCTCACTCTTGTTTTTTCATAGATGGAATGGAAAAAGGAGCATATCCTAACTACCATTCAAAGCTTTCTATCCATTTATTACAGAGGAATCAATCCTTCAACTGCACCAAAAGATTCAGATGAATTCAAGGCTTGGCTTGAATCTTTGCCCCAATGTGCTCCAGATGGATCTGAGCGGAAGGAGGGTTTTCTTGCAACTTTGCCACAGCGTGCTCCAGATGGATCTGAGCGGAAGGAGGGTTGGCGAGAAGTACAGCTTGCATCTTTACCTCAGCTTGCTCCAGATGGATCTGAGCGGAAGGAGGGTTTTCTTGCAACTTTGCCACAGCGTGCTCCAGATGGATCTGACCTGAAGGAGGGTTGGCGAGAAGTAACGCTGCCTCAGCTTGTAGAGGGAGGAGCAAAAGGTAATTATATAAGGTTTGTAAATGAGCAGAAAGCAAAGCTTGAAGCTTTCCGAAATGACCCTATTAACAATCCAATTTGGGAAATAAAATGTAAAGGAGGTTGTGAAGGAGTAAAAATTATCTCAAAAACAAAAGCTCCTATACACAAGAGAAGTGCAAATTGTGAATGTTATATAAGTGAAAATAATAAATCTGGTTGTAAAAGAATTATCGAAAAATGGTTCGAATGTACAGAGATTACAGATGATGGTTACCAATTGAACTTAAAAAATTATATTTCCAGAAAAATTACGAAAGCATGATGAATGTTCTTCAAATAAATAATAAATCGTAAAATAGTATTATTACACATGAAATCTTTTAGCATGGTTTAACTTACACTGCATTTTCTCGAGTTACTAAATTCAATGACATTGGAGTGATTGGTGGAATATCAAGAGATAGATTGATAGACAAGGTTAGAAATCATTCTAAAATGAAATCTAGACTTGAAGAAGAGAAGAGACTTCACAAATTGGTAAATGAAACAAAAATACTATTGAGAAGCTTATGAGTATAAATTAATAACATGTTTTAATTTATACATCCTTAAAAGCTCTTTCTAAGTACTAACAACAAGTTGCAGATAAAGCCAAATTCCGCAATAATTCAAAATAAGTAATCGGTATTTGTAAATCTTGGAGGCATCAAAAAATCTTGAAAGAAAAAATGAATTGAAAAAATGAAAATATTATACTGTCAAAGATACAATCGTTTGAACTAATAATAGCAATAATAATAATAGCAATAATAATAATAGCAATAATAATAATAGTAGTAATAATAATAGTAGTAATAATAATAGTAGTAGTAATAATAATAGTAGTAATAATAATAAGGGTTAGGGTTAGGGTTAGGGTTAGGGTTAGGGTTAGGGTTAGGGTTAGGGTTAGGGTTAGGG
>DATKZR010000012.1:0-5793 GCA_035527875.1 Nitrosopumilaceae archaeon
CCATGATCTGGGGTTATGCAAAAATTTATCCTGAAGATGTACACTCATTACAATCTAGTTGGTTATCCTTAAAAAAATGGATTTTTAAAAAAAATGAAATAAATCCCTATCCGGTAATGCACTTACCAACGGAGATGAAAAAAATTCTTTTAGAAATGGGTGTAGATATTGATATAGATCAGGATACCATTTTAAAACAATTGTATGAATTACCTAGTTTTATTAAAAAAAATATATGAAATAAATGATCTGTTCTTTAATTTAATTTTATACCATTCTATTAAATTCTTTTTTGTATTATTGCGTAGATTATTGAAAAAAAATCTCTTTTACTTTAGCATGTCTTCTCTTCCAAAATGGTTTGTCTTTCCAGCGTTTTTCAATTTCATAAAAATATGCTCTATTTTTTAGGTATTGTTGAAAATTCACATAAACTTTTTCGAGATATCGAGGTCCAAGGGTACCATTTGATTTTATGGTATCAAATGCAATTCGCGCAGATTCTATTCCTGAAACTATGGCATGACCTATTCCTATTGATGAAAGGGGATCAAATGATGCTACAGCATCACCTGCAGGCACCCAAAGTGAATTATCGATTTTTTGAATAATTTGAGAATATGCTGGAAAAATAATGGGATTTTTAATCATTTTTGCATTTTTTATGGTTTTTTTTATATGTAGAGTTTTTTTGAGCGCATTATCCCAGTTTTCTAGTTTATGCATCTCTACTTCTTTTGCAATATCACTATCAGTCATAAACACTACAACTCTTCTGTTATGTGGAATTAACGTAGAATACCACCAACCATCTGGATTTGATTCAAGGAGAGTATATGGTTGCTCTTCATCGGGTTCTGAAATTTCATATACTGAGGCTATGGCCACCAAATAATCCAGAACATTCCACCGTGCACCAAGACTTCTTGCAAAAGAGGCATTTTTACCGCTTGCATCAATTACAAAATTTGATTTAATTTGCGTTGTGGTTTTATTTTCCTGTTTTACCAATAGATTCCATCTGTTTTTCTTTCTTTGTTGTTTTACAACTTTGGTTGATGCAAAAATAATTCCATTTCTTTTTTTTACTTCATCGGCAAGCATTTTATCAAATCTTTTTCTGTCAAGATTCCAGCCATTTCCCTGTCCTGTAAAAAAGAAATCCCTTGACCGTAATTGGGTGCTCCCCCAAGAAGTATCAATTCCATGTGATGGTATTTGCATCTCAGATGAAAATCCATCATCGATTTTAAGATATCTTAACAAAGAAAGAAAGTTTGGAGATACTGACTCACCTACTCTAAAGTTATCATAGTTTGTCGACTCTAGTATTCCCACCTTGAGTGATGTCTGATTAAGAAGGGTCAATGCTGCAGCACATCCGGCAGACCCGCCACCAATTATTGCTACATCAAGGTCTACAGTGTCATTGTTCATCTTTACTAAATTCAATAATGTCTTTTTTTAAATGATAACCTTGTTCTAATCTAATGCCAAAGGGATCTACAATATTTCTCTTGTGTGCAACAGCTACTGCTGAGACATCAAACTCTTCATGGTTACGTTCTTTTTCTACAAAATATGGGTAATCTTCTCTGCTTTCACTTTCGTTTTGATTAATAATAAATCCAAGATAGCTCCATGCATAAACCATTTCGATGTGATTATGAATACCTCTAATGAAATTAACCTGCTGGCCAGATGATGCACCTGCTGCCTTTAACTCTGAAATCACCTTTTCTTTTCTTTTTCGTGGGTCTGGCTCGTCTGGGTCAGATACACCAAGAATTACATCCCAAGGACTCTGAGGGGGCCACCAATATGCTAGGTATGTTGGAGGCTCTTCAAGCTGATATCCTGCAGTTATCACTCTATCGGCATCTGTAAAATTAATGTGATTAATATTGCATTCAAAAAGGTCTGATACCCATGGATCTGCCATTCGTTTGGTCAGATCACCAGGCTCACATCCGCCCCCGAGTTCTCCTGGACGTGCTGTTTCATCCCAATTCGGATCAAGACCATGGTCAAAGTAATAGTTTAAGTCAAATTCTCCAGTTTCTGGATTTTTATTCTTATGTTTTATTTTGAAAGGACCTTCATATATTGCAGGATTTTTTATGCTCCATGTAACTTCGATTCCTGGACATAAGGGGGCACCTGCACAATTTCCAACATCTGCATGGTCTAGTTCTACAATCCCCAAAATATCATCCGATTTGTCAATTGTAAACTTTCCTTCTGCCCACTGTTCTAAAAAATAGTATTGGGTTCTAGATAATTCAACAAACTTGTCTGGCACAATATTGCTAACGGCATTGGATCCTGCGTTAAGTGGCATTAATGGTATTCCTTTCAGATAATCGTCATTTGAAAATAATTGCTCTGACTGTCCACCAACACCCCAATACTCGTCTCCTGATTTTCTAAAATACTCAAAATATGTTCTACGATTTGAAAGATTTTTTGACGAGTTGTCTCGCAAATCAAATGATGGCATACAAAAATCCATCATAGATGGAATATTTGCAACCCATCGATAACCTCCTATGCTTTTTATGATTGGCTCAATATCTTGCCCAAAACTTACCTCATAGTCTGGATTCCATCCATTTTTTTTGGTATATATTTTCGGGGCAGCATCAAAATGCTGTACTGCCATGTCAAGCATAACATCATCAAGAGTTGTAATGTTTACAAGTTCAGGAGCAAATTTCGGTGGACCAACAATTATCCAAGCATCAAGCGTAATTGTAGAATCATCAGATAGCGTAATCTCGCAAGTTACAGGACCATCTGAAATATCATCATACCAAGTTTCACCACCTGCAAAAGTACTAAAAAGTTCATCCCCTCCAGAGTTACCATGTCCTCCCAAAACAACAAGGTTATTCTTTGAATCAGTAATAATTTCTCCTAGAAAGTCTACTCTTTTTCCATATATTGGATTATGATCTCGCTGGTGCCAGGGTGCTGAGGATGGATAGTCTCGAGGTATATTTTGATCATTCATAAATTGCAGGCGCATTTTAGGTGAATCTACTGAACGAGGACCATAGTCGATTATGAGATTTTTTCTGTCTTTTCCTTCAATTCCTTGATTTCTCTTCTTAGCATCCCTTCCGTCACGACGGTTTTCATACGTATTATGTTCTCCCAACATCAAATCTCCCTTAAATTCCGTAAAATGGAACCAAGATGCTTTTTTGTTAGCTAGATGAACGGTCCATTTTACATTTTTTATTTGGGTTTTATCAGATAGGTCAATTTCTTCAGGTTGCGTTTTGGAAGAATCATGTTTGAAAATTTTAAATTTTGCAGCTTGTTTTTTTACTCTTTTTTGTTTGTCTTTGAATCTTTGTACATATTTTATTTTATCTCCTTCATAGGCTTCATCTCCATATTGGTTTTCACATTCTATTGGTCTTCCGCCTATTTTTGTTGGCGACAAATAAAACTCTCCACTGTTTCCAAGACGGGCCACTCCAATTGATGGATGAATTCTATATTCTATGCCCATTGTTTAATTCTCACTGCTGGATCTCCAAATATCATAAAGTTTTTTGTTTTATGCCTTTGTAACATTAAATCAGAAAATTGTTTCTGTTTGGACTCTTCAATGTCTTTGCCCTGGTTTAACTCATTAACCAGATAACCGCTCACATCAACAATGGCATCGTTTAACAAACTATACTCTTCTTTCATATTTTTAAGAGCGTATCCAATTGGTGTTCCACGCAGAATATTTTCAATTACAAAAGAAAGCGACTTCATTCTTTTTTCACGATCTTCCATTTGAAAATCCTCATCTTCTGCAATTGTATATGACAACATTTCATCTAAATGACCAATAAAAGCAAGAGGCCCTTTAGGATGAAATATTAATTTTTTTGGTAAAGACGATACGAATGTAGTTGGGGCTATTTGTCTAGGCATTTGCCAATTATCGTCTCTACTAATCCAATTATGAAGTTCGCTTGAGGAAGGAGTTCCATAACTAAAACTGGACTGTTGAATAAACACTCCTCCTTCCAAAAATGGTTCAGGCAAAACATCTGCAGCTGTAAATAGCAAATCTTTGTATGGTATCTTATCAGGATTCCCCTGGCAACAAATTGCTCCTCCAAACTCTTTTTGTAGCGCCATATTCTCTCCAGGAGCACACATCCCCCAACTAGAAGTTAAGACTAATCCGGGAGTAGAGTCCTTTATGGAATGCTGTAATTCGTTTTTAGTGGCATCTGACTCTGATAATTTGTTTGCAGAAAAATTATTTGGTAATTCCAATTTTGATGCCAATCCATCAACATTGGGAATAAGTTCTTTTTCAACGTCAAATCGATTGAAATGTGTTGGATCATAGCATCCAGAACTGTTAATGCCCTGGTCTGTTGTAAAAAATGTAGTTTCTCTATTTACAAAACCCGTATCGCTGTTTTCGATTCGAATAACCTTTTCTGCATATGTTCTTATTTCATTTACATCATCAAAATCAAGTCGCCCCACAAAGGCAACTATGCTCAATTTAGCTTGGAGCCCAAATGGGATGCTTTGTGGATCTCCGATAATTAGGATGTATTTTGGTGGTTCTCTGAAACTTCCTCTACTTAGCATTCGATAATCATTTATCCAACTAGTCCAAAACTGCTCAGGTTGTCCATCGTAAAGTAAGGGTACGCGAGATCTATCCATTTCTCGGTGAATTGCCAATGGTTGGATGGCATCAATTATCTGATTTCGGAGGGGGTGATTTGAATTAATGAGAAAAGTCCACCCTGCTTCCTCTGGAATAGATATGTCAGATGTAGTCTTCCTTGGGGGGGCTGCCTTTGCTTGTATTTGGAGACCATGTAGTTGGGCTTGATTTTCCCTTATCCCCATGATTATCTTTCTTCTAAATTCATCATAGATTATTGGTCTAAAAGATGATTCTTTTGTAGTGAAACCAAAGCCGTGTGGAGAAACCTTCAACGTGTGATTATCTGCTTGGAACTATTTAAAATTGACCAAAATATGATTTCCTGAACATATGAAAATACAATTTTTAGACTTTATAAAATATCCTTTAATTTGGAAAAAGTAGATCAGAGTTATTAATGTGTGATTTGAAAAATCATCGTGTCAGGGGAGATAGAGGAAAATATCAAACCCGGAAAGGGAATTAATTATTATGTTTTAGCTGCCATTACAGTTGGAATTCTGGTTTTCATTATGGGAAATTCAATTGAGCCAGATGACGAGGACTCACTTGATTTCTATGAATTAATGACCTCTATTGGTTTTGCAGCTGTTACCATATTTGCATTTTTTGTTGCAAAACGGTATTGGGGATCTAAAGTTTTCGGTAAATCTTATCTCGCCCTTGCATTAGGATTCGTGTGTTATAGCATTGGTTGGAATCTTTGGTGGTTTTATGAAATTTGGTATCATGTAGAGAATCCTTACGTTGCCCTCCCTGATGTTTTTTTCCTTGCATATTATCCATTTGTAATATATCACATACGAAAAAATTATCATCATTTTAAACGAGAGACTACAAAATCTCAAAGACTCATTCTTATTGCAACTCCAATTCTTATTGCATCCCTCTATTGTTTTTTTGGTCTAGTCCAAGTTAGTGCCGATGGTGGGCTTGCAACTATTCAAATTTCGGCATATCCCAACTATGATGACCAATTTTATATTGAATTTTTTACAGGACTGGTATTTGTATTTGCAACATCAATAGTATTTGCTTCTGCTATTGTTGCCGCGCAGATATTTCGGACAACTGTTTTAGGTCCTGCGTGGGGT
>DATKZR010000013.1:0-2269 GCA_035527875.1 Nitrosopumilaceae archaeon
AGAAGATGTAAAGCCTCTTGCAAAACAATATGGCATTCAAATAATTTCTGATTCTAAACGATCAAAAATAATTGAACAAGTTGATGAATTTATTTCCAAAAATTATCCTAAACCTGGTGAGCCTATTGAGTCATAATTCAAAAATTTCTTTGATGCAAAATCGTCGAGGAGTTAGCAATATTATTGGAAGTCTTATTGTTTTGGCAGTAGTGGCATCAGTTGGCTCTGTAATTTTATTTCAGGGGCTAAATCAAATAAATGCATTTAGTTATGATTTATTGCTATATGATAAAGAACATATCAATGAACTTCGTGAAGATATAATATTTGAGCATGTGCGATTTGATCCTTCCCCTCTTGGAACCGACTTAGAACTTTATCTTGCAAATATTGGCAGTGTTGATTCCACAATTGCAACGGTAACTGTTGTACAAATTAACAATCAAGAACTAATCCTTAGAGAAAACCCAATAGGTCCAAATGCCACTATTTTAGTTGAAGATCACACAAAGTTGACCCTAACTAACGCTAATCTATCTTCAGCTTCTCCTCCACAATGGAACTCTACTGAATATGGTGGACCTCTGGCTACTCCTAACCCAGTTTATAAAATAACAGTTACCACATCAAAAGGAAACTTTTTTTCAACCTTTGCGAGTCCATTTAATACTTGAGATATGACACAAAATAATTTAAAATCATGCATTCGAAAAACCACTTCGTCAAAAAGACGTGGAGTATCTGAGATCATCGGATCACTTTTGTTAGTTGTAATTACTGTTGCTGGAGCTGTATTGCTAATGACTTTTCTTGATGAATCATTTGTTAGTGGAGGTATGGCTGTCTCATCAAGTACAGACAGCACGATAAAAACTTTAAAACTTCGAGCTTATGACACAAGAGATGGTAATAATTTGATGGGGTATATTGGATTAGGTGATTCAAATCTAACTGACAACATATTATGTAGGGATACGTGCATCGGATCTTCAAACATGCATCCTGATTTAGGTGGTTCAGGAATTATAGTTATGCAAATTGAAAATCGGAGTGTAAATTCAATATTTTTGAAAAATATTTACTTGGATAATATTTCACATTTTTGGGATTCATCTACTTCTGAAAATCTGTTAGATCCTGGAATGGGGATTCCTGGCAGCGGTGACTTTCCTGCAGATGGAACATTTTCAATCCTCTCAACTGACATTAATGATCTCACTCAGGGTAACGATAACCAAATACAAAGTGGCGAAACAGTCAATGTGCTTGTAAAGCTAGATACCATCAATCAGGATATTCAACTTAGTAAGACTATTAGAGTTCAACTAAATATTGGGGCAAATTCTCTAGCCGAATTCTTGATAGAGAGCGGAGATGCTAGATGACATTTAAAAACTTGCAATTTATTTCAAAAAAAAGACGGGGACTTTCTTCAATTGTAGGTGCATTACTTTTTGTGGTGCTTATGGTAGCTACATTTTCTGTTTTAGGAATCGCATTGAATTCTCAGACTGATATTGCCACTACTAGCAGAGATGTTGCTGCCAAGGACTTGGAAAAACAACAAGAAGATTTTGTTTTAAATAGAATTCGACAAGGTCCTACTGCTGGTGACTTTTTAGAAATTGAACTAACTAACAAAGGACAAAACACAGCGGAAATGTTTACAGTTATTATGACAAACAGAACCGATATCGGAGAACCAACCAGAACATTTGAGATTCCAAGTGAAACCTCGTTTCTGTCTGTCGGGGCTGTTACTGCAACTAACATTGTTAAGACATTAAACTTGAAAATGGATATTCCTGCTCCAGGCATAACTGAAGATTATGGCTTTAAAGTAATTTCATCACTTGGAACGGTAAAGACTATGGACATCCAATGTGATGGCACATCTCTTATTTGTGGTGTAGTTGTTCCTCCGGCTCTACCTGGTACGGCAGGCCTGTCGGCCCAATTATTTTTGGATGGTCCAAATGGGATAAACACAAAAATTTCAACAATTATAATGTTTGTTCAAAATACTGGCACTGTTCCATTAGAAGATGTGTATCCAACTCAAGAAGCATGTCTTGTAGGTACTTTTCCAACAATAATTCATGGTGGTGCCCCAATACCTGGCCTTGGCGATTTTACATGTGCTCCTCCAAATCCAACTCCGGCAAAGGATGCTGGTTGTGGTTCTGCTTTAACTGCAACACCCAACAATGACGGCAATGGAGTTTGTTTGGGACCTGGGCAAACTGCAATTTTCAAATGGGATGGAACA
>DATKZR010000014.1:0-6110 GCA_035527875.1 Nitrosopumilaceae archaeon
ACTTTTTTGGTCAAACATATCCAATTTCTTTAGATTTTGCCAAAAAAATGAATCTAAAATCAGATGAAAATAAAAAAGAAATTTTGCGAGAATATGTCTTGTTCCTAATTCTTTTAAGATTTGAAAAAGAATTAGGTAAAAAATGATTTCAATTTACCAAAGTACTCCATGATTCTTTAATCTTAATTTTGAATCCTTGTGAGTTATTGTATTAATTGTTTTTATATCATATTTGGTGTTTAAGAATTCAGTATTATCAAAAGTAGCTCCAGTAAAATCATTATTTTTTAAATAGGATCCGCTAAGGTCAGTATCACTCAAGTCACTACTTCTCAAATCAGTATTAAACAAATCAGCTCCTCTCAAATCTGCGCCTCGCATATCGACTCCATACATATCAGCATCCCAAATTTTTGCGTCCCTCAAATCAGCTCCTCTCAAATCTGCACCTCTGAATTTAACTTGAAATAGAATTCCACCTCTAAGTTTAGCATTGCTTAGGTCTGCCCCGCTAAGATCCGCGTTATGAATGTCTGCACCATTAAGGTCTACCCCGCTCAAAAATGCATCAGATAAATTTTTTCCAATCAAATTTTCATATTTAAAATTAACATTTTTGAAATTTCGTTTTTTAAATACGTCTGATACATCCATGTCTAATTTAGATAATAAAGTCTAGATAAAATATGATTAGATATCAAATTAATAGTCAAATTTGGTAATTTTTTTTAATTTAAACAAAATTCTAAGGGTATTTTAAGATCAAAAGAAAAACAATGATGATTTGGTAGAAACAAAACTACATGGTTCTGGCGGGTATGTAATAGCCAACATCACTGAAGAACAGGAAAAAAAGGCAGACTTGGGAGTTGGAAAATTATTTCTAGCCCCGATAGGAAAGATTGAAGAACAAAAAATGATAAAACACTATTGCAAAATTTGTGAGGAAGAATTTAACAATCCACCAAAAATTCATCTCGAAGAAAACAATCGTGAGGAGGTTGCAGATAATCTGGTGCTAGTAGAAAGAGGTCAATATAACTGTCAAAAATGTAATTCTACGATTGGGGAATACAGAGTTTTTGAAAAACAAGATGAAAAAGAAGAAGTTGGAAATGCAAAACCCGGTAGTTAGTCACAAATTTAATTTTTTTAAATTTAAATCTCCTTTCAATTATATTGTTCTGATAATGATGGCACTGGCAGGAAATTTTATAACTTTCAAAAATGATTTTTAAAGAATTTTTTATATGCTATTGTTTTGATTTTTAATTAATGATAAATTTAATTCAATCTAAAATTAATCAATACAAACTTCTCTCTGCAGAATTAAAACAATTAAATTATGATTTTGAAAAAGCCCAAACTCTCCAAGAAAAAGTTGTCATACATAATCTAATTGTATCAAAAGGAAAAGAAAAACAAAAAAACCAAGAACAATTAAAACAAATTAGAACTCAAAATGAGGTTATCGCATACGCCAAAATTAGAAAGACCAAAAAAAGAAAATAAGGCACCAGACTATTAAATTGGAAATTCAGAAACCGGTTAATATCTAAGAGTCATGAATAATAATTATGAGTGATGATACAAATTCTGAGAAAATAAAAACAGAGTGTGAAGAAATTAACGAAGAAGCGCACTAGTTAGAGCTAAAAGACGGTTATGAAAAAGACAAAAAATATGAACAATAGATCCTGTTCATTTTTTATATATAATTGAAAGAATTAGTTTTCTACTTGATGGGCAGGTTCGCCTGTGGACCAATTTCGGTTATTACAACTAATACAAAACAGATTCAAATTGGGTTGCTCTTTAAAGCAGTATTTACATACCTCACATACAACATACTCCATGAAAACAAATACCCAAAATTTGCTAATAATGACTTGTGTGTATAAGTCAGCACACAAATCACGACTGAATCATACACATAAGCCTGAAAAAAATGGTAAGGATAGGCATAATTTATTGGAAAATTAAAACTAAATTGGAAATACATTCCATTTAATCCCCTAAACAATACAATAACCAGGGCATTAAAATCAATTTTTAGTTATTTTGTAACATGATAATTATCTGCACCCATTGCAAAAAGAACCTACGGTTTGATGTGGCAAGAATAATTTATGACAGGTGGTATCATAAACGGTGTCTATTTCATATAGCATATCTTATCAAATTAGACAGGTTTTTCTAAAGCTGTAATTTTGTTAAAAATAATAAAAAACATGATACAATGTAAAATTTGTGGAACTCCCTTAGGGAAAGATCCATCCAGAGATGATCTCACCGCTCATTGGAAAAAACACCATTCTTGGCATTGGGAGAAAAATCAAGATAAAACACCTGAAGAGGCACTGCTTAAAAAAAGATAGAATTTTTTAAATTTTACCTAGATAAAAATAGAATTAGGGAAACAAATGAACGACGCTGACATAATTATCCCTGTTTTGATTATTCTGTCAGTAGGGATTTTTGTTGGAACAAGAATATGGATAGTATTTAGAAAATAATAAACTCTAAATCCCTCATAGTAATAAAATATTCACGAAACCAGGATTTTACATATCAATGGGAATTGCTATTGCAGCATTGGTAGTTGGATTTATTCTGTTAAACGACATTTAACAGGATCAAGCAGTACAAACCATGTGGCTGCAAAAAACTCCAACTCTGTGTAATGATTTCTGCCAAGAAGAGTATAATAAATTTTATAAAATTAACCCTGAACTGAGAGAACCATCTAAAAAGGAAACAAAAAAAATCCTAGAAAGGATAATCAAAAACCATTATGGAGAACAAGTAAAAGATATTTTAGATTTGAATCCTGAGATTGATGTTTATGAAGATGTAAGATGCGAGGCATGTATTTGTCTTGGATGGGACATGCTTTCAATTAAAATTCCTGAAAGTCAATTGGAGTTAATTCCTGAAAGTAAAAGCTAGAGTCCTAAAAATTAAATGGGTTGTCGAATGTTCTCAAAATCAACATAGAAAATATCAAACCATCTATTTATTTCACCTTGGGCGCAAAACTATTGAGATTTGTTCTCAGAATCATCAATTAAATACCTAGAAAAAAACCACGTCTTGGACTAGCGGTCGTTTATAGCATGCTTAGACTGCTAATCGAAGGCGTGTAATTTACTAGACAGATATATTATAAAACAAGATCAATCCAAATCCTAAACATCTGTTTAACCTTTAATAAAATTTTAAACAAATTTTAAAATTGAAAAAAAATAAAATCCCCAACAAAGAATCACAATTATGACTCAATGTCCAACATGCAAGTTATCAATGGATTCACATTCCACAGGTGAATTAATGGAATGTTGTATGAAACAAGTTGATAATCCAATTGAGAGTGAAGCAAATATCGATGAAACTAAAAATACTTGCCCCAACTGCAAACATAAGATAAGCCGGCACACAAATCAAGAACTAGCAGAATGCACCATAGCATATTTGAAATCTGGAATAAGGGAATGAAAATTTGACTTTCTACAAAAATTGATAAGAGTGGTCCGCAGAAGATGAAAAATGACAGAATTTATCCATAAACCTTATTCAACTATCTATGTTCGAGACTTGATAAAATTGGGTCTTGATGATCTTCTCAACATGATGTCTACTCTGGAATCAGGTAATGCTTATTGGGTAGACGGGGTCCTTTTTGCAAGCTTTTCTATGACGGATTCCGAAGAATTGGCCAAAAAAGAGATCCAAGGTGAAACCTATCTAGATAAAATTATTTTTGCCAAATACGAAAATTATACCAAAACTGCAAAATTATCTACCAATATTGAAATAAATATTTTAAATGTACAAAAAAGCCAACTCTATCGAGATTTGATAAAATGGTTAAAAAAACAACCGGTATGGAATGATTAACATAGATTTTTACTCTCATTCTAATAGAAACTCTTAATTTTATATGTGTCCTGGTCAATTTGGAATCAAATGGAAATTACAGATGAGGATAAAAATGAGCTAAAGAATTTAATAAAAATTGCAACTAGCCAAATACCAAAATATTTCAATTTAATAAACACAGCCAAAGAAAAATGGCAGATTGCCAATATCAATGAATGTGTTTTTGGTATGGTATTTCAAAAATATTTTCATGAATCCGGACAGTACATATCAAATAAGGAAATAGATGAAAACCAACAAAATACAATTGAAAGTACTATGAAGGCATTTGATATTGGACTCGATATATTCAGTGATAGTGTTCCGGACATTAAAAGACAAATTCAAGAAAATTAGTCATTTAGCCATTTAATTTTGTGACAAAAAATTTTAAATTTTAATTAAACAAAAATCAAATTTACCAAATTTTAAAAAAAAGAAAGAAATTAGGAGTTTACTCTAATGGGTAATGAACATTGCAAAACAAAACAATTCCGGATGGAAGAGTTTTGGCGGTAATAGAACATCCATCTGATAATCCTTTCCCACAAACATAACATTCAACAACACAAGCTGAAGACGGCATATTTTTTTTTGGATCAAAAATAATATCGTGTAAGTATCTTTGTTTAACCTCCTGCATGGCCATAAATAATAAAGCAATAGGATTAGTAATAAAGGTACCGTACCATAAGGTAATATACTTAAATCTAGAAATATCCCATTTTTAATCAAACCTGTGTGACTAGATTTTAAATAATTAAAGAGGAAAAATCAGACTTTACCTTCTGATTTTGTGCGTAAATGAGGGGTTTACGAGTTTATGGACTGTCAGTAAAAAGATACCCATCATTTGGACGTGATTTTAGAGTTTTGAGACTTCGTCTAATATGGTATTTGCAAATCTTCTTCCTGTGCGGGTTTTTGTTTTTGCAATTTTTGCCAAATGTGGACACAAGTCCTTGTCATTAAAGCATAGTTTTAACAGATTATAGTATTCCAATGCAACAGAATCACTAGATTCTAAAATTATTTTCTCTATGATGTTTTTTGCTCTTGATATCTTGTCTTCAAGTGGAAGGTGAATCATAGCATACTGTAAAAATATCTGGACTATCTCTTGATGTCTTTCTCCAATAGATACAGTCAGTCTGAACTTTGACATTTTGTTAAATTCATCAATTATCTGCAAAAGCGCATTGTCATATTTCATATAGTATCGTTGCATTAATGGCAAAATCTGACGAAGTAAAATTATATCAAATTCATAATATTTTGAAAGATTTCGTTCTGCATCTATTACAAGTTCTGTTATTACAAATACAAACCTTAACGGATCTCTTATTTCTATTTTTTTGTACTCTACTGGATGTTTCACAAACATATTGTTTAGTATGTTGATGCAATGAGAAGATAATAGACCTCGTTTTTTGTCTGCATTTAGTGTTTTAACAATTTTAAGAAGGGTAACTGAAAATAATGAATAGTTTTTTGCAGACCCCCCATTTTTCTCAAGACATTGAGTTTCAAAGTTATGTGCAAATTGGTCTAAAATCGTTGGGATTTGTTTTTCTTGTTCTATGTTTCTAAAATTGATTACTTTAGTTTTTGAATTTTCCGAATGTAGTGTTCCAAATAATGGATTTGCCAATTTTAATGCATTTTGAATTGATGTTAATTTTCCTTTGTTGCCTTTACCGTATTTGCTTTTTTGCAAAATCTGGATGGATTGAATTAGAGAATCATGCAATAAACTATTACAATTTCTCTTTTTCATAAATGTGTATTTAATAATGATTTTTCGTAATCGTGGATTGGATTATTAATTTCGAGACCAGCTGTTAACCCAATTAAAAAGTTTCAAACAAGAATTGGCTCTTTCTTAGGCGTGTTGGACCCCTAGTTTTGATGAACTCTTTTTTGTAATTATTGTATCCTAGTAATCCAATTTACTTTTTTAGGCACGATTTGGTGTAACAAAAAGCGAACAAGTCTAATTTTTAGAGTGATTTAAATAATAAACGAGTAATTTTTGGTTTATGGGTGGATATATTTGGAAATGCTCAACCGCAGATAATACCACTAGATTTATCTGAGAATCAATTTCAAATTTACAACAAAATCTCTCGAAACTATTCAAATTCATTTCTCTTTGAATCATTAACAGGTCCTGAAATTCTAGCAGAGACGTC
>DATKZR010000015.1:0-11694 GCA_035527875.1 Nitrosopumilaceae archaeon
TGATGAACTCAACACTTACAGCACAAACCCACTATCTGCAGACACTGATGGTGGTGGAGTGAATGACGGCTATGAAATCCTCGCTGGTTTAAATCCATTGAAATGGAACGATGATAAATTTTTTGAATAATAATTTTAACATAATTTTGATTTAGTGACCCATCTATTCTAGGTTAAATTTTTAAAAAATTTACTTGTGTTTTAATTAGAATAAATTAATGGACCGGATGGGATTTGAACCCACGACCTTTGCGGGATTTCTCCTTACGCAGTGTGAGTGCGTCATCCAAACCAAACTAGACGACCGGTCCAACCATTTTACAATAATAGATACTTTTTTGTCTTTAGATTTTCAAATTGTCGATTCATCATATCAAAAACAGACCATATCCGTAATGACTAAATGTAAAAAATTAATTTTAGAATCTACTTTTTAATGCCCAGGGTTCTATTCTTTAGTCTAAGGTATGGATTTCTACATTTTCTGCATCTTGTGGCATTAATGTCATTTCGTGCATTGCAGTTAAAACATATCTTCATTACTAGCCGTGCTGCTTGAGCAATCCGCTTTTTCTCAGGATCAGTAATGGGCATTTAATTTCATCCTCTTTCTCTTCCTTTTAATCTAATCGGATTTTCCCATCTTTCCTGAAAGTAATACTGGGACTTCTGCTGGTCTTTTGGCAACTGGAATATTTGCCCTGTTAAACATTTTGACTTTGGATTCGGCAGAACCATATGTTCCCATAACTATTGCCCCTGCATGACCCATTCTTTTTTCCTTGGGAGCTGCTCGTCCTGCAATGTACGCAACTGTTGGTTTCTTAAATCCTGTATCAATAATCATCTGAGCTAAAATTTCCTCAGAGTCACCACCAATCTCTCCGACTATTACCAATCCTTCCAAATCAGGGATGTCTTTTACCATGTCAAATGCGTCAATCAGTCTTGTTCCATTTACAGGATCACCACCAACACCAATTGTAATTGATTGACCAAATCCGGCGCTACTTAGTGCATCTGAGATTTCATAAAGTAAAGTTCCACTTTTTGAAAGTACTGCAATATTTCCTGGGGTAAATGGCATTGGTGGCATTATTCCAACCTTGATTAAATCAGGAATCATAATTCCAGGTGTGTTTGGACCAATAATTATGGCGTTTTTTTGTTTTGCCAGCTCTATTACTTCTAATGTATCTCGAACTGGAACATGTTCTGGAATTGCAACTAGTAGTTTAATTCCAGCCTCTAGAGCCTCTTTTGCAGCTCCCAAAAAGAATTTGGCAGGAACAAATACTATTGAAATTTTAGCTCCTGTTGTATCTACTGCTTCTTTAACAGAATTGTAAATCGGAACCTTGTCTTCAAATTTTTGTCCGCCTTTTCCTGGAGTAACACCTGCAACAATATTTGTGCCATACTCCATCATGTTTTTGGCATGCAAGGAACCATATGCGCCAGTTATTCCCTGAACAATTACGCCTTTTTTCTTGTAATCTGAATCCTCTGGTTTTCCCTTTAGGATGTTAAAAATTTCTGTCAATTTTTTATTCCCATCACTGCGGCGTTTATTGCCTCCTCAACTGAATCAAAAATTTTTGTTCTAGAGTCTTTGAGCATCTCTTTAGCTTTTTCCGATTCTGTTCCCTTTAATCTTGCAAATACTGGCAAGTCAATTATTCCATCATCATATGCTTTGAGAAAAGCTTCTGCTACTACGGTTGTCTTTACAATTCCGCCATAAAGATTTACTAGTATTCCTTTAATTTTTTTCATTTGGCTCAACAATGTTAGTGCTTCATACACTGATTTTGTAGTTGCACCTCCCCCTACATCAAGAAAACATGCAGGCTTTCCACCGTTATCTGATAGCATATCCAAAGTTGACATTACAAGGCCTGCGCCATTTCCAACTACTGCAATGTTTCCATCAAGCTCTACTAAAGAGAATCCACTTTTTTCTGCTTGCTCTTCGATTTCAGATTTTTCTTGGTATTTGTCCATCTCTGGATGTCTAAAGTTACTATTATCATCTGTTACAAATTTACCATCAAGGGCCATCAAGGAATCATCTTGCATTATGGCAAGTGGATTAATCTCGACAAGTTCAGCTTCTTTTTCAATCGTTAGTTTTGATAGTTTTTTCAGTGTATCAGCAAAGTCATCTGCAGTTTTACCCTCAAGTTTCATCTCTGTTGCCACCTCTTGGGCCATCTCGTCAGTTACATCACCCATTCCAATTTCCTTTATTATTTGATTTTTCACGGACTCTATTTCTACTCCTCCATCAGAGGATGCAATAATGGTATAGCATCTTTTTGAGCGATTCAAAAATATCGACAAGTACAACTCTTTTTTAATATCTGCCATCTTTTCAAGTAAAATGGCCCGGGCCTTCTCTCCCTTGATGGTCAATCCCAAAACTTGGGGATACTTTAACTCAAATTCATCATCGTTTTGGCATTTTTGAATACCTCCTGCCTTTCCTCGACCTCCAACTGGAACCTGAATTTTAATTACAAATGGATATCCAAGATCTTTTGCATGGACTCTTCCCTCTTCAATACTAGTTGAAGATATTGAAGGAAGAAGATTAATGCCATATTCTCGAAATAATTCTTTAGCTTGATATTCTAGTAAACGCATGCAAAACTCAGGAAAATTACGGTCTTTATTAATTAAGAGTTATTTTGTCTGCTCTTCTAAAAGATCAATTATTTCCATAAAACGATCTCGACTCTTTCTTATCAATTCTTGTGGGAATTCTTCAATTTTAAATACAAACTGTTGCTGAAAACTGGGAACTAGTACTCCTCCCGAAGTTACCAATTGTTCAATTACGTAATCTTTAGTTAATGTGCATACAATTTCCTCATATGCGTCTTCTTCTTCTTCAAGTGTTTGACGGTACAAAATTATCGGTCGATTAGTTTTTGCCACAATTTCAGAGCCCTTTTGTAACAAATCAGTTAGCTGCTGAATCTGCCAACCATCAAGACTAATCTGTTTTACCATGATTAGATATTACATTTTTTCTATTTATTATGCCAGTTTAGCTAAAAGCTAGCTAGTTTGTTCATTTTTGATTAAAAAAATTAACAAAATTTTTGAACATTTGACGAGAAAAATTATAATCCGCCTAGTGCTCTTGAATGCTTGCCAGTGTGTGGTCTTTCACCAGAATATCTTCTTCTCATATGTCCAGATGGTCTTCCATCTAGCAATTCTAGAAACCATGATTCGTGTTCAATCTCTTCGGCAAGAATATCTGCTGCAATCTCATATGTCATTGGATCTTTTCCATGAGTAAGTTGGCAGATTTTATTCCAGTTGATAATGGCCCCTTGCTCTGCTTTTAGGCATTTTTCAAGAATTTCCTTCAAAGTAGTGCTTTTATCTGATTGCAGAAATTCTGCGCCTGCTTTATTACAAAACTCTACTACATCTTTTGGAAATTCTCCTCCAAGTTGGAATATCCTGTCAATGCATGACTCAAAATGACTAAGGTCTTCTAGTCTTGCATCTTCAATAACCCCCTTTATTCCCTCACCTTCCATTCCCGTGCAGAATGATCGAAGGTTTGTAAAGTAATAATATGCTACAAACTCTACTGATGCGTTAATTACCAATTCCTTGATTAACTCATCTACGTTTAGGCCGTTTTGTTTTAGAAATTCTACTCCCACCACATGATGTTTGTTAGAATCTGACATTATAGATTGGATGTGCCTTGGGAATAAAAAGATTACAATGTTTTAATTTCAATTTCCTATTTTTTTTATAAAATATCCTCCAGAAAAGTTTTGGGAAACCAACCGGGAATTGGGCCTATTTCTTCTCTGGATAGATATTTGGATTTTTCTAATTTTCTTATTTAAAAAATGAGACCGTAGAGCAATAATTTGACTTGAAATTATTCTACTGAGATTCGAATCTTTTGTCCATCGATATCATCGTCTTTGTATTCTTTACCAGTGCTCTCAAAGTTTACCTGTTTTACTCTAACTAAAAATGCCAGTTCTTCTGATTTTTCTTTTATCATTTCTAATGACTCCTCATCTAAATCCAGAATTGATGCAACCTTGAGAACATCTGTCGGATTATATCCTCTTTCTTTTCGCAATGTTTGAATTCTTCGAGCAACATCTTTTACTAGTCCTCTGGCCATCATTTCCTTATTTCTTAAAGTTGAAATAAAGACAACATAGTCATCACGTTTAGCCATTGCAAAATTCTTATCACTATCAAAATCTATTATGAAATCTTCTTTTTCCAAATCTATCTTTGTTCCTTCAATATCAAAATTAAATGAATTTGTTTTTTGCAACGATGCAATAATCTCCTCGGGATTGACTTCTTCAAAGGTTTTAACAAGTGCACCCATGTGTTGTTTTGCTTTAGGGCCGATTCTTTTTCTCTCTAACTGCATTACTGGTTTTACAGGGAGATTCAACTGCTTTAATTCAATAATTTGCTCTAATCCTGTTTGGTTGTCAGTCTCTACTATTGAAAATTTTTCTACGTTTAGCTGAGTAGTTAACAGTGCTGATAGTGATTCTAGTTTTTCTTTTTGACCTTTGCCAACACAAATCATTGCTTCATTTAGTGGCCATCTTCGCTTGAGTTTGCCTTTCATTCTAGCAGCAGATGAAACTGAAACCACATCTTTCATGATATCAAATGATTCTTCAATTTCTTCATTGACTAGCGATTCTTGGTATTGTGGCCAACTATCAAGTAAGATGCTTTGTTTTCCATCAAAGACGGTTTGATACAAGTACTCACTTGTAAATGGGCATAGGGGATGAATCAAAATATTTAGGGTTTGAAGTACTTCTTTTAGGACCGCATAAATTGCAAGCCTTCTATTCTTTTTTGATTCATCTTCATCCCACAACTCTCCTCTTGTAATTGGAATGTAAATCTGGCTTAGACTGTTGATGATATAGTCATCAATTGCCTTTGCAGCTTCGTGAAATCTACAAGTTTCATTTTTCTCTGTAATTTTTTTAATTAATTTTTGAAGCTTTGATAGTAACCAGATATCTGGAGATGACAACAGTTGATTTTCTTTTGCCCAGGCAACTGTCTTTGATGAATCAAAATTATCATACTCGCTGTTTTGCTTAAAATAAAGATGAAGATTAAACAATGTGTTGATTACTTGATAGGGTCTTGACATTAACTCCTCTGTGCTAAAGCTTAGTGGTTCGATTGGACTTGCTTTCCAAATAAAATAAAATCTCACCAAATCAACTGGGTATTTTTTAAGCAATTCTGCGCCTTCAATCACATTCCCAGTACTTTTGCTCATCTTTCCTCCTTTCTCATCCAAGACATGACCTTGAAACAAAAATGACTTGTAGGGGGAGGTAGCAGCATTGTTTAGAATCACATTTTCAATTAAGAGAGTATATGCCCAACCTCTGGTCTGGTCTATTCCTTCTGTGAAAAATGGAGCGGGGATCTCTTTAGAGTATTCTTCATCAGAAAGTGAGGAGTAGGGTGCAGATCCACTATTGTGCCATGTATCTAATACGTACTCTTCTCTTTTGGTATTTGTGCTGCTACACTTTTTGCATCTTATTGTAATGTTATCAATCCATGGTCTATGTAACTCAAAACCTGGACCATCTGGCAATTTATCTGCAGAATCTATAATCTCCTGTCTTGAGAAGAACCAATTTTTCTCTCCACAATCCTCACAATCCCATACGGGAAGTGGGCATCCCCAAATTCTTTCTCGTGATATGCACCAAGGATGTCTTTCTTTGATAATTCCTAGGAATCTGTTTTTTGGCTGATCAAAGAAATACTCTACACTCTCGGCTGCATCAATTGCCTTGTTATCCAATCTGTCTAACTTGTAAAACCATCCCTTTCTTGCAAGCCACACAATTGGATGGTGTGACCTCCAACAAAGAGGATACTTGTGTTTGATTTTTCCAATCTTTACTAGGGCATTACAATCTTTAATGTCCTCTACAATGACTCTATCTGCATCCCTTACAAAGAGTCCTTGATACTTTCCAGCATCGGCAGTAAATTTTACCTCATCATCAATTGGGCTGAATATTTTGACTTTTCTTTTGTTTGCAATTTTGATATCTTCCTCACCATTTGCAGGGGACAAATGAACAAGACCGCTTCCAGTTGATGCATCGACAAATTTTTCAGATACTGCCACATGATAGTTTTCATTTTTTGCGCATTCAGCTAGTTCTGGGATTTTGTCTAGTAGTGGATGAAGGTATTTTTTTCCTTCAAACTCTGAGCCTTTAGAGGTTTTTTCGATTTTATAATCTTCAATTTTTACTTCAATCATAAATTCTTCCAGTCTTGTTTTTCCAACTATCCAAGTTTCATCCTCTACTTTGACATGAACATAATCTTCATCTGGATGCAATCCCACCATTGCATCAGTAACTAAAGTAAATGGCATTGTAGTCCAAACAATTAGGTAGACATCCTCATCTGCAAGCTTTACTTTGTAGTATAGTGAGGGGTCTTTCACTTCTTCATATCCTTGATTTACCTCTGAGTGACTCAGAGATGTTTGGCAGCTAGGGCAATATGCAATTACTGTGAAATCCTCTTCTAGGATTTTATTTTCATATGCTTTTCTGAGAACTTGCCATTCCCTTTCAATAAATTCATCTCTATACGTCCAGTATGCCTTGTCATGATTAAATGACATTCCAAGCAGATCATCTACTTCTAACCATGTTTTGTTGTATTTTTTTACAATATTTTTACACTCTGAAACAATCTTTTCAATTCCAAATTTTTTGATTGCCTCAGTTTTCCCACCAGTCACTCCAAATTCTTTTTCAACTTGCAACTCTACTGGAAGTCCCTGGGTATCCCATCCGCCATTAAATTTAATTTTTTTACCTCTAAGTGTATTGAATCGATACCACAAATCTTTGATTACTCGTCCCCTGAGATGTCCCGCATGCGGAATCCCATTCATTGTAGGCGGACCCTCAATGAATCGGATAGTCTCTGGTTTGTCTGATTCGAAGATCATTTTTTCCAAGTCCAAGGATTTGGTATAGTCTTTGATTTGAGATTCTATTTTTTTGGCATCAAATTTTGAATAAAATTCCATCTAAAATTCGAAGCAAGCATTGTATTATAAAGCTAAAATTGATTTTTCCTGAAATTTGGGCTTTATAGTTACTGTTTTGGAATACTAGTTTCAGAGTATTTCTTGCAAAACTTGGATTATATACCCGCCAGAAAAAATCTGATTATTGGTTAATGTTTTAGTTGTAGGTTCTGGTGGACGAGAACATGCACTATCTTGGAAATTATCCCAAAGTAGCAAAGTCGATAAGGTTTTTACGGTGCCTGGAAATGGTGGCACTAAAAATAATGTCAATATACCGGTCGATGATTTGGATGCATTGGCAAAGTTTGCAAAAGAAAATGACTGCTTTACAGTAGTTGGACCTGAGGTACCACTTGCTGCAGGAATTGTAGACCAATTCAAACAAAAGGGTTTGAAGATTTTTGGCCCATCGCAAAAAGCAGCACAGCTTGAATCAAGTAAAATTTGGGCAAAAGAATTCATGAAAAGAAACCAAATTCCTTCTGCAAAATTTGAAATCTTTGATGATTCAAAAAAGGCAAAAGATTACATCCGCTCACTTGATTATAATGTCGTAGTAAAAGCAGATGGTCTAGCCTCAGGCAAAGGCGTTATTGTCTGCAACAGCCAAGAAGAGGCAATCTCTGCAGTCAATACAATATTGGTAAAAAAGACCTTTGGTGATGCAGGTAATCGCATAATTATTGAAGAAAGATTAGATGGCATTGAGGCCTCTTACATCGCACTCTCTGATGGAGCCATTGCGCTTCCAATGGCAACAAGTCAGGATCACAAAAGAATTTTTGATGATGATAAAGGTCCAAACACAGGAGGAATGGGGGCATATTCTCCAACCCCAATTGTAAATGAAATACTCGCAAAGAAGATTCAAGAAACAGTTATTGATAAAACGATTCAATCAATGAAAAGTGAGGGAATCGTGTTTCAGGGATTTCTTTATGCTGGAATCATGATTAAAGACAACGAACCATATGTTTTAGAATACAATGTAAGAATGGGTGATCCTGAATGCCAGCCAATTACCATGAGAATGGACTTTGACTTGTATGATTATCTTGTTGCATGTACAAAAGGAGCATTATCTGAGATGTCTATTCCCACCTGGAAGAGCCAATCAGCAGTATGTGTTGTTTTAGCCTCAGAAGGATATCCTGAATCATATCCGACGGATGAAGAAATTGTAGGACTAGATCTTATTGTTGATAATTCGTATACCTTTCATGCAGGAACCAAAAATCAAAATGGAAAAATTCTAACAAATGGCGGTAGAGTATTGGGAGTTACTGCACTAGGTGATACTTTGGAATCTGCGATAAAAAACGCATATGATGTTGCAGAGAAAATCTCATGGCCTCACAAGTATTGCAGAACAGATATTGGAAAAAAAGGATTATCGTATCTCTGATATGTTTGAGAATCTATCTTCAGTTAAAATCCAATTCATAGGGATATCATGATCTAAGCGAGGAATTTTTTTGATGACTTGTTTTTCATAAACCAATGAAATAGTCTCTATTTTATTTTGTGATAGAAATTTATCAAAAAACCCTTGACCGTAACCCAGCCTTATGCCGTCTTGAGAAATCCCAATGGTTGGAACAAGTATCAAGTCAAGATTATTTTCCACCGGGCAGTCATCTTTTGGCTCCATGATATCAAAATTACCATTTTCTAGGCATGAAAAGTCTGTTATTTTTCTAAATTCAATTTCATCTTTTACTACTTTTGGCAAAAACAAATCTTTTCCAGTACTTAGAATCTCTTGCATGATTTCCTGAGTTAACACCTCACTTCCTATTGGAAAGTATGCTCCAATTTTTTGTGCATCTTTGAAGAGATGACTCTTTCTTAATTTTTTATGAATCTGCTGACTGGCAATTTTCATCATATCAAATGATGTTGCATCTCTTCGCTCAAGAAGCATCTTTCGTAATGATTTTTTCTCAGTACTGTTATCCAAGTTGAATATTCAATGACGCCGCAGTTATTGTGTTTTTTAGCAACATTGCAACAGTCATAGGGCCAACTCCACCTGGAACTGGCGTTGCAAATGAGGCTTTTTGGATAATTTTATCATAATCTGAATCTCCTACAAGTTTTTCTTCATACCTTGAAATGGCAACATCAATTACCACTGCTCCTTTCTTTATCATATCAGGTGTTAGGGTAAACTTGGTTCTGTCTCCTACTGCAGTAATTATAATATCAGCTAATCTGCACAACTCTTCCAGATTTTTGGTTTTAGAGTGACATGTAATTACAGTAGCGTCTCTTTTTAAGAGTAAATGATAAAGGGGCTTTCCTATCAAATTGCTTCGGTTAATTAAAACAACATTTTTTCCTTGTAAATTGATATTGTGATAGTCAAACATTTCCATTATTCCTAATGGCGTGCATGCAACAAGTGCTGCTTTATTCATTGCAAGTAGACCTACATTGTGAGGTGTCAAACCATCAACATCTTTTAGAGGAGATATTCTTGATATGGTGGCAAATTCATTTATCTGGTCTGGCAATGGTAATTGGACTAAAATTCCGTGAATTGATTTGTCTTTATTCAAATTATCAATTATTTCATTGAGCTCAGTTTGTGTAATGTTTGATGAAAGTTTGTGGTCTTTGGTAGCAATCCCTACTTCCTCACAGGCCTTGTGTTTGTTTTTGACATAAGTGGCAGATGCGGGATTATCCCCAACTAGTACAGTTGCCAGACATGGAGTGAATTTTTGAATCCTTAGCTCCTCCACTGCTTTTTTAACTAGGTCCTTGACAATTTGAGCAATCTCTTTTCCATCGATTTTGGTGCCTGTCATTGAGAATATTTCTTGCTATTAGATAATTAATGCTTGGAATATCTACAATCGCATCTGGTAATCTGGGAAAAGAAATTATGTGAGGATTTAGTGCAGTTTTTTATGTTTGTAGTCGTATCTGACATTAAATTAAAACCCGATTTAGTTGATGATTTTAAAAAATGGTTTTCAGAGGCAAATCAGGTCGTATCAAAGTTTGATGGCTTTGTATCAAGACGCCTTTTGGAGACAAAGGATGGTAAACATCGAGTTTTAGTAGAGTTTGAGAGCTTGGAAAAATTTGGCAAAATGCACCAAAGTCCAGAACATGAGCAACTACACACAAAGGCCTCTTCATTTATGGACTCTCCTCCATCACCCAAGTTTTACAATGTTGTAGCATCCTAATGAAACTAGATTACAACGTTTCACAATACATTGAAAAAATAAAAAAGAGCGACGAGTATTTTCATACTTTTATCAACACACAAAGTCTGGCAGCAGGGGTTTTAGTATTGAAACCAGGAGAAGAGGACACTCAGGTGCCACACGAAAGTGACGAAGTTTATTTTATCATTAAAGGAGATGGATTTTTAAAAATTAAACACAAAGATTATGCCATAGAGCCAAACAAAATGTATTTTGTTGCAAAAAACATAAAGCATTTCTTTTTTGGAAATAAAAAAGAACTAGTGGTTTTGTATTTCTTTGGTGGGCCTGATTCCTAACTGATCTTAGTTTTTCTTCCAGAAATTTTTATTTTATTTTCAGCAAATAGTCTTACTGCCTCAGGATATGCCTGATGTTCTTTAGCAAGTATACGTTTTGCTAGGGTTTTTTCTGTATCATTATCTAGTACTTTGACTATTTTTTGTAAAATGATAGCTCCATTATCTACTCTGGAATCTACAAAATGTACGGTGCATCCAGAATACTTTGATCCATAGTTTACTGCTTGTTTTTGTGCATCAAGACCTGGAAAGGAGGGAAGCAAAGCAGGATGAATATTGATTATTTTATTTTTGTATTTTTTTACAAATTCTGGACTGATAATTCTCATAAATCCTGCAAGACACACCAGACCATTTTTTTGTGTTACTCCATTTTTTGCCAGAATAGAAATAATTTTTTTGTCATACTCTAACCTACTTCCTTTGAATCCTTTACTTTCTATTACTTCTGTTTTAACTCCAAGACTCTGAGCAATCTTCAATCCCTTGGCATCTGCTCTATTTGAAATCACAATAGCTGGATTTATCGGGATTTTTTTTGTTTTTATTGCCTTTAGAATAGCTTCCATGTTGCTACCACGACCCGAAATTAAAATTCCTAAATTTAGCAACTATTTAATTTAGATTTGGACTAGAATAAAATTCTGTTGTTATTGAAAATAAAAAAAAGAAAAATCACTCACATTAGTTTTTCTGTGTGAATGGGGTAATCCAAGATTGGATAATGTTTTTATTCAAATCAGCAAATGCATTTACGTTATCGTTGAATGTTTTGATGTTTTGTACGGTTGCATCAATTGTAGTTTTTACAAATTGATTTTGTACAATACTTGCTTGAACAATTTGCTTGTTGGTATCAACAAATGCAGTCTTTGCAGCGCTTGGAATTTCAGTTGCAATTCCAGTCTTTTTTGCAATTTCTTGGTTCATAGATACTGAAGCATTGATTGTTTTCTCACAAGCTTTTATGCATTCTTCTTGTAAATGTGTAATAGATTGAAAATACTGTGGTGTGATTTTTGAGATATTTTCAAAATATTTCTGAACATTTTGCTTG
>DATKZR010000016.1:0-25145 GCA_035527875.1 Nitrosopumilaceae archaeon
ATTTGGAAATGCTCAACCGCAGATAATACCACTAGATTTATCTGAGAATCAATTTCAAATTTACAACAAAATCTCTCGAAACTATTCAAATTCATTTCTCTTTGAATCATTAACAGGTCCTGAAATTCTAGCAGAGACGTCTGTTATGGGTTTTGATCCCAAAACTATCATAAAGGGATACTCTGACAAAGTAGAAATTATTAGAAAAGATCAAGATATAGAGATTATTCATACAGAGGACCCATATGCTGAATTAAAAAAATTATTAAAAAAATCTGATAGGCAGGAATACAGGTATTTGGGAGGAGCAGTTGGGATTGTCAATTATGATGCAATAAGACTCGTAGAAAAAATTCCAAACAGACATAATGCCCCAGAACCATTAATGGAATTTGGAATTTATGATGATGGAATACTATATGACAATGTACACAACAAGTTATTTTATTTTTATAATGATGAGAATAGGTTTAAGGAATTCATAATGTCAGACGGGGTTTTTGAACCATTTAATGCATCAGAAGTAATTCCAAATATGAATAAAGAGAGTTTTTCAGGTATTGTAAATAAAGCAAAACAATACATCCATGATGGAGATATATTTCAAGTTGTAATATCTCGAAAGTTTGCTTTTGAGACAAATGGAGACAATCTTACCCTGTACAAAACACTGAGAAATCTAAATCCCTCACCCTACATGTATCATCTAAAACAAAATAATAAAACAATAATTGGTGCATCTCCTGAAATGCTAGTGAGAATAACGGATGATAAAGTTGAAACTTTTCCAATAGCTGGTACAAGAAAAATTACTGATGATGAGGATAAAAACAAAAAACTTGCAGAAGAATTACTTCACGATGAAAAGGAGATTGCCGAACACACCATGTTGGTAGATTTGGGAAGAAATGACATTGGCAAAGTATGCAAGTATGGGACAGTTCATCCTGAATCGTTAATGAAGATAAAGAGGTTTAGTCATGTTCAGCACATAGTTACCCATGTAGTGGGTAGCTTAGCCTCAGAAAAAGACATGTTTGATGCGTTTCAAGCGGTATTTCCGGCAGGAACTGTATCTGGGGCGCCAAAGGTAAGGGCCATGGAAATTATTGACGAGTTGGAAACTGAAGTAAGGGGACCTTACGCAGGGGCCGTAGGTTACTTCTCATACAATGGATGTTGTGATTTTGCAATTGCAATTAGAAGTATTTTCATAGATGGAAACATAGGATTTGTCCAATCCGGAGCTGGTATTGTTTCAGATTCGATTGCCGAAAATGAATTCTTGGAGACTGAGCATAAAGCAGGAGCAATGCTGCAAGCATTAAAGGAGGCCTCAAATTGAAATTCCTAATTATTGATAATTATGATTCTTTTGTGTATAATATAGCACAATACCTTGGAGAATTGGGTGTTGATTGTGATGTTATTAGAAATGACAAAATCACAATAAACGAAATAAAACAAAAAAAATATGATGGCATCATAATATCCCCAGGTCCTGGAAACCCAGATGAAAAAAAATACTTTGGAGTATGCAGTGCTGTTATCAAAGATATGGGAAGCAGTGTTCCAATACTAGGAGTATGTCTAGGCCATCAAGGAATTATCTCAGCATTTGGAGGGAAGGTGACTAATGCAGGGTGTGTACGACATGGAAAAACTAGCCCAGTAAAACATAATGATTCAGGACTATTTCAAGGTGTAAAAAATCCCTTCAAGGCAACAAGATACCATTCGTTAGTTGGAGATAAGACCATCATACCAGATGTGCTTCAAGTAACTGCAACTGCCGAAGATGATGGAGAAATAATGGCAGTTCGGCACAAAGAATTCCTTATTCAAGGAGTTCAATTTCACCCAGAATCTATAATGACAGAAGACGGTAAAAAAATCCTTAGTAATTTTATAAGACAAGTAAAGGAGAAAAATTGATTTCAGAATTAATTAAAAAATTAGAAGAGAAAACCACGCTAAGCTACGAAGAAGTAAATGCAGTAATGACGGATATTTTATCGGGGAAAACAACAGATTCTGAGAATGCCTCTTTTCTCTCCAATTTGGCAGAAAAAGGAGAAACAGATGATGAACTTTTAGGAATGCTTGATAAAATGAACGAATTTGCCCTCAAAATTGTGCCTAAAAATCGTGGAACGGTAATTGACATGTGTGGAACTGGTGGAGATGATATGCAAACCTTCAACGTATCGACCACGGCATCTTTTGTTGTAGCAGCAGCTGGTGGTATTGTTGCAAAACACGGAAACCGATCAAGTTCAGGAATTTCTGGAAGTGCAGATATTTTTGAGTATTTTGGATATGATCTAAATCAGGACCCATCCCAGATTTCAAATATTTTAGAAAAACATAATATCTGTTTTATGTTTGCCCAGAAATTTCATCCTGCAATGAAGCATGTGTCTGCAGCACGAAAACAAATTGGCAAAAGAACTGCATTTAACCTTCTTGGACCGTTATCAAATCCTGCTGGAGTAAAAAATCAACTAGTAGGAGTTTTCTCCATAGAGTATCTTGACCGGTTACCTCTAATAATGAAAAGAAGAAAAGTTGAAAATATAATGACAGTACGTTCAGATGATGGATTAGATGAGTTTTCAACTAGTTCAGTAAACAGGGTATGTATTTTAAGAAATGACAAAGTTTTGATGAATGCAATTGATCCAGAAGTAGTTGGTCTTCATAAATCTTCATTACATGATATTCAAATTAAAACAAAAGAAGATGCCATCAAATCCTTTGTAGGAGTATTAAACAATACAGCGAATCAGGCAATGATTGAAACCACGGCACTTAATGCTGCCGGAGGACTAATTGTTGCAAACATTGCAAAAAACTTTGAAGAAGGAGTAGAACTTGCATTGAAAACAATCAAAGATGGTACGGCATTTAAATTACTTGAAAACTTTGTAAGAGATACTGGAGAGATCTCAAAATTAAAGGAGATTGTTAATGGCTGAAAACATTTTGAGAAGACTAGTCAACAACTCACAAATGGCTATAGATGATGGAACCTATGAGGTAGAGTGTGATTTACAGAAAACTAGTAAAGATTTTTTGCAGATAATTAAAACTCATACGCATGCAACACTACTTACTGAAATAAAATTTTCATCACCCTCTTTAGGCAAAATAAGAACACCTACAGATCCTGTAAGCATTGCAAAACAAATGATTGCAGGAGGCTCAAAAGCATTATCAATTTTAACTCAACCCCATCTGTTTCATGGTTCACCAGAATATTTTATTAAAGTAAGACAATCTGTGGATGTCCCCCTCCTTATGAAAGATATTATCATTGATAAAGTTCAGATTGATGCTGCAAAAAAAATTGGAGCAGATTATATGCTTCTTATTCAATCCCTTTTTGATCAAGGTTATTTGAAAGAAATTGACGAATTTGTAAGCTATGCTCATAATAAAGGATTACAGATTCTATTGGAAGTGCATACAAAAAAAGAATTTGAAAATGCGTTAAAAACAGAAGCAGATTTGATAGGTATTAACAACAGAAACTTAGATACTCTAGAAATCGATCTTAAAACTACTAAAACGGTTCTTGAAGGATTTGACAAAACAAGACCAATACTTTCTGAGAGTGGAATTGAAAGTCCCGAAGACATTCAATACCTAAAAAAGTGTGGGGCTGATGCATTTTTGATAGGTTCCAGCATTATGAAAAGCAAAGACATTGAAGAACAAGTAAAAAAGTTGGTGAATGCCATTTGAAGTACCCCAAAGATGGAAGATTTGGAGAATATGGTGGAAAGTACATTCCAGAAACGTTGGTTCCGGCAGTAGAAGAGTTGGAAAAAAATTATCTTAAATTCAAAAATGATAAGAGTTTTAAAAAAGAATTAGATTATTATCTCAAACAATATGCTGGACGACCAACGCCACTTTATTTTGCAAAAAACTTGACAGAGAAAATTGGAGGGGCTAAAATTTATCTAAAAAGAGAAGACTTGTTACATGGAGGTGCTCACAAGATCAACAATACTCTTGGTCAAGCACTGCTTGCAAAAAAAATGAACAAAAAAAGAATCATTGCAGAGACAGGAGCAGGTCAACATGGAGTGGCAGCAGCGATGGCATGTGCGGCCTTGGGGATGAAATCTGAAGTATACATGGGATACAAGGATACCATTAGACAAAAGCTTAATGTTTTTAGGATGAATTTGCTTGGTGCCAAGGTTCATCCCGTAAATTCAGGCTCAAAGACCCTAAAAGATGCAATTAATGAGGCAATACGAGACTGGATTACAAATGTAGAGAATACATATTATCTTCTTGGCTCCGCAGTTGGTCCACACCCATATCCGGTAATGGTCAGAGATTTTCAGAGTGTAATTGGTAAGGAGATAAAATCACAAATGAAAAAATTACACAATAAAACTCCAGATTGTGTAATTGCGTGTGTTGGCGGCGGCTCAAATGCTATTGGGACATTTTACCCATTGATTGACACCAATGCAGAAATTATCGGAGTCGAAGCTGCAGGTAAAGGATTAAAATCTGGACTTCATTCAGCAACACTCTCAGCAGGAAGAAAAGGAGTGTTACATGGCATGATGACTTATTTGCTTCAAGATAAGGAAGGGCAAATTACTGAGACTCATAGTATTTCAGCTGGACTAGACTATCCAGGAGTTGGCCCAGAGCACTCTTATCTTAAGGACAATAAACGAGTAAAGTATCATTCTGCAACTGACTCTGAGGTAATTGATGCATTTTTGTTACTAACCAGAACTGAAGGAATTATTCCGGCTTTGGAATCAGCCCATGCAATAGCAGATGCAATCAAAGTTGCTCAAAAACACAAAAAATCTGAATCGATTGTAGTTACCTTATCAGGCAGAGGTGATAAAGACGTCGAAGAAGTTCAAAACTATTTGAATAAAAATGTCAAGAATTAAAGAAAAGTTTTCAGAATTAGCGGCCAAAAAAGAAAAGGCATTGATTTGCTATATCATGGCAGGATTTCCCAATGACGAAGCATCCTTGGCAGCTGTAAAAGGATTGGTAAAAGGTGGAGCAGATATTATTGAATTAGGATTTCCATTCTCTGATCCATTAGCTGATGGACCAGTAATTCAAAATGCAAGTACAATATCATTGGAAAAAGGAACCAACACAACTAAATTTTTTCGCCTGGTAAAAAAAATTAGAACAATGACTGAAACTCCTCTGGTACTAATGACATATACTAATATTTTGTATAACAAAGGATATTCAAAATTCCTTTACGAGGCTAAAAAGGCAGGAATCGATGGTTTCATTCTACCTGACATGTCAATTGAAGAATCAAAAGAATACCTCAAGGCTGCTAAAGGAATTACAGATACAATATTTCTAGTATCTCCAAATACTACACCAAAAAGAATTAGAAAAATTGCAAAGGTCAGTTCAGGATTTTTGTATCTCGTGGCAGTATATGGAACCACAGGAGTAAAAACTGGAATTAAAAACTATACTCTAAAAGCTATCAAAGACGTAAAAAAACAAACCAAAGGAAAAATTCCCATAGGAGTGGGTTTTGGTGTATCTACACCAGAAGATGTAAAACAATACATTTCTGCTGGAGCAGATGCAGTAATTGTGGGCAGTGTATTTTTAAAATTAATTGAAAAAACACCACAAAATCAAATCGAGAGAAAAATCACGTCTTTTACCAAATCCTTAAAAAAGCAAACTATAGTCTAGATATTTTTTAATTTCTGAAAATCCAGTAATCCTAAAAATCAAAAAAATCAAACTTGTAAAAAACCGAAAGAATCTGGTTGACAAAACATACAAAAAGCCCACACTCATTTCATAAATGTGCAGACAAAGTTTATTTTTGTGACTGGTGGGGTCATGTCCGGTCTTGGTAAAGGGGTTACCACTTCATCCATTGCAAAACTATTACAATTAGCAGATCAAAAAGTATCTTGTATCAAAATAGACCCGTACTTGAATTATGACGCAGGAACTATGAATCCAGTTGCACATGGCGAGGTCTTTGTAACAGAAGATGGAGGGGAGTGTGATATGGATATAGGAAATTATGAGCGATTTTTAAATCAAAATATTCCTAAAAACCACAACATTACTACGGCACAAGTATATTCTACGGTAATAGAATCTGAAAGAAAAGGAGAATATTTAGGAGCATGTGTACAAATAATCCCCCACATTACAGATGAAATTAAAAATAGAATTAGAAAGATTGCAAATGATGAAGAATTAGATTTTTTGATTGTGGAATGTGGAGGAACTGTAGGCGATATTGAATCATTGCCATTTCTAGAAGCATTAAGACAGATGAGAGTAGAGGATGGAGCAAAAAATGTAATTTTTGTTCATGTAACATTAGCACCATCTTTAGATGTTGTAGGAGAGCAAAAAACAAAACCGACTCAACATAGTGTACAAGAATTACGAAGAATTGGTATCCAGCCAGATTTTTTGGCCGTTAGGTGCACCCAGCCTTTGGAGGAAAAGACCAAGAATAAGATTGCAATGTTTACCAATGTAGCAGCAGAAGATGTTCTTTCTTGTCATGATGCAAAATCCATTTTTGAAGTTCCGCAGATTCTATACGACCAAGGAATATTAGATTTTATCTTTACAAAATTTGGCAAAGTTGGCATGGTAAATACATCAACAAAATGGGACAAGTGGAATGAGATTGCCCAATCAATGATTAATCACAAAGACCAAAAAGTAAAGATTGCAATGGTAGGAAAATATGTGACGTTGGCAGATAGCTACGTTAGCGTTAATCATGCATTAAAGCATGCAGGGGCAATATTAAAAAAATCAATAGACATTGATTGGATCGATTCAGAATCAATTACTGATTTTAATAAACTTTCAGAATATGATGGAATCCTTGTTCCAGGAGGATTTGGTACTAGAGGGTCAGAGGGAATAATTAAAACGGCAAATTATGCAAGAGAAAAAAATATTCCGTATCTTGGGATATGTTTTGGTTTTCAGCTAGCAGTTATTGCTTTTGGAAGAGATGTTTTGAATCTAGAGGATGTAAATTCAACTGAGATAAAACCAGATGCTAAAAATCCTGTCGTAGATCTTCTTCCAGAACAAAAAGATGTATCAGGTATGGGAGGTTCTTTACGACTAGGAGGTCATAAAATTACAGTAAAACCAAATACTTTGGCTCAGAGAATTTATAATTCTGATTCTATTAATAAAAGACATAGACATCGCTATGAAATTAACAAAAAATACATGTCAGATTTTGAAAAAAATGGAATGTTCTTCTCTGCAGAAAGTGATGGAGGAAAGAGAATGGAGATCCTAGAAATTCCTGACCATAAATTCTATCTAGGGGTACAATTTCACCCAGAATTTAACAGCAGACCTGGATATCCTGAAGAATCTTTTGTTTCATTTGTTGAAGCAGCAGCCAAGTAAATTATTCTATTTTTGAGATCTCATAGATTTTTTGTCTTGCATCCCTTACTGATACTTTCTTTTTGACGTATCCCTTTGCAAGGAGATGACTCAAAGCTAACCTGACGGTTCTATCTGGTAAAAGAGTCTTGTTTGAAAGATCCTTTTGGGTTAAAGAACCCTCATACTCTAATGTTTTTAAAAGGAGTTTTGAGCTTGGAGGCATACTAAGTAATTCCTCTGCAAGATGAGCCTTTTTTGCGAGTGCAGAAATTGCAGTTGAGTCTTTTTTAAGACGAATAATCTTAGCTGGCGGTAAAAATTGTGTGCATTCTACCATTTTGTTTACTTTGTATCTTTCCAATCCATCAAGTATTACTTCGCAGTGTAATCGAGCAGAAATATCATTTACTTCAATAGAGCTGTTATTCGACACAATTATTGGTCTTCTATTGACATTCAGCGAATTCACAGATATAATCTCAAATACGGTAGAATCTGGAAAAATAAGTGGTCCACCTGCGGACATTGAATATGCTGAGGACCCCATTGGCGTTGAAATTATTATACCATCACTGCTGTCATGCCACACCTCTTCTCCATTTACTTGAAGAGTATGTTCCATTAGCATCGCACTTTTAGATGGAAATACTGCAATGTCATTTAATACAGGAAAAACTGTGGCCCCATCAATTTTTACTCCCAACCGCGGAACCTCCTCAATTGAATAATCTTGTTTTTTTAATCTATTAACATATGCAGAAAATTCTTTGAGATCAATCTGAGCTAAAAATCCGCCATATTCCCCCTCATTAATTCCTAAAACCGGTGAGGTAGAATCAAAGGACCGATGAAAATAATTGCGAATTCCTTTGTCTCCACCTAGTACAATTACACAGTCAGGTTGCTTTGCTTTAGAATTTGGAGAAATGGTAAATGTTTTAATGTCATTTTCTAAAAGTATTTTTTTTATTATTTTTTGTGATGTCGAATTAGCACCTAAACCATAAATTCCTATTTGCACAGAAGTGTTCTAAGAGCATACAATAAAAGGTTAAAGCTAAATCGAACGATATTTCATTAAATTGTAAAAATATGATGCATTAGTTTCAATGGTACCTTTTTTTGGTATCTTCAAGAGTCCAACATTTTTTGATTCAAGGGCTGCCTGAGCAGCACCACCAGCAAAGCAAAAAGCCCATAGAAAATCATTCTCCTTGAGCATGGTGCAGCAAAAGGTGGCACAAAAAATATCACCTATTCCTGTGGTATCATAAATTTTTTTGTTTGGCAATGTTATTGAATATATTCTATCTTTTACCAACATTGAAACTTCGGTTTTATTTGTAAAAATCACATGTTCAACACCTTTTTTTTGCAATAGCCCCAACGCTTCGTTGTCTGAGGATCCTACCAAATGTTGAGCCTCTTCAGGATTAACCTTGATTGTATCTACATTTGATAAATCAACATCAGTATTTTCTAAAAAAACTTTTTTCTCAGAATCAATCCTCCTCAAAAATCCCTGAGGGTCTAAAAATAAAAATTTGGTATCACGTTTTATTTTTTCAAAAGTATCTGTAGAGATTTCATTAAAAATAGGACTAACTAGAAAGCCATCGGCGCTAATTTTTGTATATTCGATAGGTTCACATTGGTTTTCAAGCATTAAGGTTCTATCTGCACCTGTTATGTTTATGGAAAATTTTGTGGTCTTATGTTCACTTGATGCATTCTCAAAATTAATTTTTTTATCTGTAAGATATTGCTTGTGAGGGAAATCTGAGCCAAATTTTGTGACAAGTTCTACATCAAATTTGAATTGCTTTGCAGTGATTCCCCCATAACAGGCTGGCCCACCTATTTGCTCATAGTTTGAATCACCTATTGTAATAGTATCAATTGCACAATGAGAAAACAAGGCAATCTTCATTTGGATAACCTTTCTAATTTGATGATTTAGTTTTTTGCTTTTTTTCAAAGCAAGATTTGCAGATGATGTCTCTTTTGGATACTACCAATTCCAAATTTGACCCGTAACAACTATGACACAATCCATGCATATGTATACAATCTGTGAGAATAAAAGCATGAATTAAAAGATAATGAATAATTTTTTAAGAAACAGGCACAATATTTTAAAAAAATCAGTTACAAGCAAAAACATATTTCAAGAAAAGCCTACTTGATGACCAAATGAGAGGTTAAGGAATTTATCGACAAGGAGTGAAAAAGGTTTCAGCCCTTCCAAAAATTAATTTCAAAATTGAATTTAAAACAGACTAATTTTATGGCGGTAAATAAGAAGGAAATTCTGTGTTTGGGCAAGAATATAGATCAAGAAACCCCTCTTTAATGACTAAATGAAGTGTTAACGAGTTTATCGGCAAAGAGTAAAAAGACAGTCCCCTCCATCTAGGTACAAAAATTACACAAACTAGGTAATGTCGTACGTTATGATTTGTTGGAGAATTATGAAATTACGATCAGAGTTAAGTAAAACTTTGTGATAAAAAACATGGACGATGGACTGGAAGAATCAATCAACTAAAACATTATTTCTTGTAGTGTTCATAGCTCTAATTTCAATTCAACTGGTTTCATATTCTGAGCCGGCATTTGCCGAATTTATTTTTAGTATTCCTCCTGAAATAAGTTCCTCAAGTTCTGACGATGGTAAATTTGATCTTCCTACGAACGTTGCAGTAGACAGCGATGGCAACATCTATGTCAGTGATGCTGGAAATTTTCGAATCCAAAAATTCAACTCTACAGGGGATTTTCAGTTAAAATTTGGATCAGAGGGTCTAGGCCCTGGTCAGTTTAACAGCCCTATGGGAATAGCTACGAATAGCTTTAAGGAAATTTATGTTGTTGATTCTGGAAAAAATAGTGTCCAAAAGTTCAACTCTGAAGGTGGCTTTCTCTCAGAGTTTGGGATTTTTGGTTTTAATGACAGTGAATTCTTTATTCCGTTTGGAATAGGTATTGATAGTTCGGATAACATCTATGTTTTAGATTCAGGAAATGGGCGCGTCCAAAAGTTCAACTCTGCCCATGTATTTCAGGGATGGTTGGGTGGTTGTACGTCTGGAGTAAATTGCGATATGGTTAATCAACACAGTAATGGATTTTTATGCACAACAAATACTTGCTCTAGTTCAGCTGGTTTTCTCGAGGGCCAATTTACTCTACCCCAAGGTATAGATTTTGATAATCTTGGCAACATCTATGTTACTGAAATTACCAACCAGCGGGTACAAAAGTTTGATTCTGGGGGCAATTTTATCTTAATGTTTGGGTGGGGTGTTGATAGCGGAGCTAACGAATTTGAGATATGCACTGGTACATGTCAACAAGGAATGCCAGGTTCAGGTGATGGCCAATTCAATATTCCAACTGACACGGCAATAGATAGTTTTGATAACGTTCATGTAGTTGATAATGCAAATGACCGCATACAAAAGTTCAACTCTTCAGGTGTCTTTCTCTCAAAGTTTGGATTGAGTAGCTCAGCTGAAGGCGATTTTAATGGACCACAGGGAATAACTATTGATATCTTGGATAACATGTTTGTAGTAGATAGGGGAAACAACCGCATACAAAAATTTGGTGATAATTCCTGCGTTATTCCCATTTCCGGGGTTTGGGCGGTTACAGAAGACTGTGAGATTTTCACAGATGAAACTACACCAGATAGTGTGATAATTCAAAATAGTTCATTGGTTACAGTTAATTCAGAGGGTAGCTTGACGGTTCCCTCTGGTAAAAACCTCATCATAGTAGGTGGTAGCGGTCTGAAACTTGTACAAGGATCTGCTTTTAATGTTTTATCATAATTCATTCTTTTCAAAAAATAATTTTAAATTAACATTTTGAATTTTAACCCATTTTACTATTACAAATAGGCAGGAAAATATCCACTTCCGCAAGAATATAAAGAGGCAAGAGAAATTATGGATATGCCACTAAAGCGTGCAAGTAGAGGACGTACAAAGGGCGGAAAAGGATCGTCAGGAACTGTACAATGTACTAATTGTGGACAGACTGTTCCAAAAGACAAGGCCAAAAAAGTAACCTCAAGGCTTAATCTAGTTGAACATACTTTGGCAAAAGAGCTACGAGCACAAGGAGCATACATTGCATCACCAACTGTCCTAAAGCATTATTGTATATCATGTGCAATTCATTTTAAAATTCTCAAAATTCGATCAGCCGATAGTAGAAGAAAAAGAGGAAAACTCCGATAAATTCAATATTCAATGTTTTTAGCAGTAAATATCATTCTTTGAATTAATGTAATTGCAGCAATAATTACTACAATAATCACGGCAATTTCCATGAATCCAAAAATACCTATAATTGCAATCACCAAAAGACGTTCTGCCCTCTCCCCAATTCCTACTCCTTGAAGTTTAATATTTAATGAATCAGATTTCGCTCTTGCATAACTTACCAGCAATGATAAGGTAATTGCAAGGAACACAAGGTATGGTTCAGCATATCCTCCGACTAGAATTCCTAAAAATATCGCAGTCTCGGCAATTTTGTCAAACATTGAATCAAGATATCCACCTTTTTTTGATGTTTGACCAGTTATTCTTGCAACTTGGCCATCCACCACATCAAAAAATCCAGAAACAAGTAGCAACACACCACCTAGTATTAACCCATATTCCAATCCTAAACCATAAGACACAGCAGAACTCATTGCAAACACTAAAGCAATTGCGGTCCAAAAGTTTGGAGATACCCCAGTGGATGCAAATCCTTTTCCTATTTTTTCCAGAGCTGGACGCAAAGTGTCTCTGAGATTATTAAGCACGTGATTCTCCCAAAATCCACATATATAAAAAATCAGACAGTTTTTTTGGTTTTGGTTTGATAAATTATCAGACTTTTACTCATTTTAGGCATGAATCATATGCTGTCCTCAGCAATTACACAATTCGTGTGAATCGGATCATCTACAAAATGGGAACAATTAGAACATTGGAATTGTGAAGGCAGGTCACACATCACACACGTGGTGAGCACCTCTAGTGTTTCACCACAGCCCTTACAAGAATCAATTCTGGCAAAGTCTACCATAAATTTTCTCCAAAAAAGAAAGATAAAATCCAATTAAAATAATTTGTGTTATGTAAAGGTCAATCTACTTTTACTAATTTTGGGCTAAATTCAAGGCAATTAATGTAGAAATAATCTTAGCAGCTAATGAGGCAGTAGAACCGTTGTCGTAAGTTGGATTTAATTCAACAATGTCAACCCCTGTAACTTTTTTATTTTCAAAGGAGTAGATCATGTCAAATAATTCTCTAGATGTAATTCCAACAGCCTCAGGATTTCCAACTCCAGGGGCAAAGGCCGGATCTAGTACATCCAGATCAAAACTGGCATAAAGATTATCAAAAGTAGAGATATGATCTTTTAAAATTTGAGGACCTTTACCTTGACGTATTTCTTTATCTGAAATTGTTTTAATTTTATTTTCTTTCAAAAATGCCAGTTCTTCTTGGACAAATGCCCTTGCACCAACATGTAAAATATTATCTGCCCCTCTCTCTTCAACAATTCGTCGAAGATAAGATGCGTGACTTAGTTTAGTATCTGCATACTGGTCTCGTAAATCATAATGGGCATCAAAGACCACATACCCTGTTTCTTTTGGAAAGCTCATATACGTTCCAAACGTGATAAGATGCTCTCCGCCTAAAATAAACAACTGCCTGTTTTTCCCTAGAATTTCTCCAGTTATTTTTCTGAGCATATCTAACATTTCAGAGGCCACCACTGTATGTTTGGTGTTTCCCAAATCTTCAATGTTTACATTTTCAAGGTCGACTTTTAATTCTGGATGAAATATTTCTATATTGTTAAAGGCATCACGAATTACATCTGGACCAAATCTACAACCAGGTTTGTAGGAATGAGTTGAATCAAATGGCACACCAAATACTGTAGCCACCGGTTCGCTCGCACCTGAGGTGGTAATTAGGGAACTTTTGTTCAAATAAAATTCTAAAAAGCTCATCATTTACACCATTAATTGGGGCCTTTTTGACAGATATTTTGGCATGTTTAATCCCGAGAATGGTTTGCCTTGCGTTTGCTCATTAACCTCTTTTATAAAATTCTCAAAAGATAATTCTCTGACATCACCTGTTTTCCTATCCCTGATGCTGAGATTTTCAGAGGTGGCTTCTTTTTCTCCTATTACCAAAATATATTGTATCCATTCCTTTTCAGCTTCTCGAATTCGTTTTCCAATGCTGTCATTTCTGTCATCAATATCAACTCTAATGTTGTGTGAGGAAATTTTATCGGCCAGAGAATTGGAGATACCAATGAACTCATCTTTTAGAGGAATTACTCTAACTTGAGTGGGGGATAACCATAAGGGCAATTGAGGTTTACGTCCTTGTTTAGAATCAAAAGCTGCCTTTTCTAAAAGGACATAGATTATTCTCTCAATTGCACCGCTAGGAGAATTGTGTAAAATAATTGGATTTCTTTTCACATTATTCTCATCTACAAAATCAATATTATACCGATTTCCGTTTTCAACATCAATTTGATCAGTAGACAGAGCGGAGGCTTTTCCAAGATTATCTATAAAATTAAACTCCCATTTTAAAACAAAATAAAAAAACTTTTCTTTCCACATTTCAACTAATACAGGTTTCCCAAGTTTTTTTACAAGGTCTTCAACTACTTTCTTGTTTTCATTGTAGAAATCCTCAGTAAATCTAATTGCCATTTCATAATCAGATTCTTCAATTCCTAGTTCTTCAAGTACACTTTGAGAAAGATCAAATCTTATTTTGATTTCCTCAATTGATTGGGCCATATCTTTGCAAAATGCATGGCAATCAGGCATAGTAAATGCACGAAGTCGTCTTAATCCAACCAATTCTCCTGATTGCTCACGTCTAAAACTATACCGTGTAAGCTCGTATAATCGATATGGTAAATTTTTGTAGGAAAGCTGAAACTCATTTGCCATTAAAAATTGGCCAAAACACGCTGCAAATCTCAAAAATAATTGCTTTCCATCAGAATCTATATTGTATTGTCTTGCAGGAAATCGGTTAAAGTAGCTTACCATACTTGGATGATGTGAATCATACATGATGGGAGTTTCAACTTCATACCCTCCATATTCTTTAACCCTGGTTGTAACGTATTGTTCAATTAAAGATTTAATCAATCGTCCATTAGGAAAGAATCGCATATTTCCCGAATCAGAAGCAGGTTCGTAATCTGCAATCCCTAGTTTTTTCATTAGTGCCACATGTGGTGGAGGTTCATCTACACTTCTCTTTTTTGCAGATTCATATTTTGATAGTATCTCTAATTTTTTGTGATTTGTAAAATTAAATTCTGACATTGGAGTCATTGTTCCGTCTGGAGTTAAAATATGCCAAAAGGATTTGATTTTAGATTCAGATTTTAATGCCTCAGAGGTAACTTCTTGGTTGGGTTTTGCCCCTTCCAAAATTGTAGTTTCTTTTTTGGTAACTACCTTGGAGCTTTCAGCCAAAGGATGACCCTTTACTTGAATCTTATAAGATTTGGTCCATCCAAAAGGAGAATGTGAAACATCAAGTTCGCTTGCTGAGGACTCCATTTCTTTAAGTAATGACATTGCTAGCACAGGGGATGCAAGACTTGAGCTAAGATGGGCATAAGGGTATAGCAATAATTTTTTGCAACCAATTTTTTCCATAGAGTTTTTTATCTGAGAAATGGCATCTGTTGCCACAGAAGAGTCATCACCTTTTTCGACTGCCACAAATGCCACAACTAATTCTTCTAACTTTGTAGTTTCAGTAGAAACATCTTCTTCGGCAGTTTTAATCTCTTTTTTTGTAGGGGTATATTCAATACTATCACAATGAAGTTGTAAGATACGCACGATAAATCATGCCAATTGTGTCATAAATATACGATTCTTTCAAAGCAAAAATCTAAAAAATATTAATTTAAGAATTTTTTATTGTTTTTTCAATCAAGTCGTGTAATTCTTGTCTATGAGTTTCAATAATTCCTCTAATCTCAAAGGAATCCACATAACCACCTGCTGAAGCCCTTGAGGCTTTTAAAAGAAAGTGAAGCGATCCCTCTTCTAGCTTGCCCACATAGTAACCATACAAAAAGTCTAATTCACTCTCGCACCTCCAAACTTGGGTTGTTTTCAAAAAAGTTTCTTTAATTTCAAAAGGGATTTCTTTTAATCTATGCATTACATAATTATCCAATGATTTTCTAATAGACGAGTCACTTAACATGATAAACTAGAATACCAGGGATTCATAAACAGTTTACCAATTTAAAATAGCATAAAATATCTGCAAGTATTCTACACGGAAATATTGCTTTTTAGCGCAATTATGGAACGAAGAATCAAAGCAGATAACCCCAAGTTTGAAATTAAAAATTTGACAGTGCGGTTTAAGGAATCATTCCCACGATAACCCTCATCATATAACATTTCAATTGATCCCTTATCTGTTTGTACAAAGGAAGTTATCAAAGAAAACGGTCCTAATTTTTCATCAATTTTTTCAATATAAAGCCGTATTTCTATACGGTTTACTACAAATCCTTGTTCTTTAAAATCACCAGAACTGAAAAGAACTTCAATTTGATCAGGTTTACGATTAACTCGTTTTGGATTATAAAGATCAATTATGTCCATATCATAATTCAGAAGTTGGACCCCACATAAGAGATCTTTGCGTGGAATACCAATGTCTCACATTTACTGATGCGAGATTATTTGAGCCATTTTTTTTATCAGTGTAAAATAAAGTTTTAGCGAATTTTAGCACAAAGCACAAGTATTAATTGACAGCTAAAATAAAGTTTGAAAAGTGGACCCACACAAATTTCATGGAAAGGACATTCCACACATTAAACTAGACCCAAAAATGACAATTGAGGACCTAGTTGAAGTCTTTTCAAGATCTGGGTACAATGGAAGACGTCTTGGAGATGCTGCCAAACTTTATGCAAAAATGATCAAAGAAAACGCAACCATTTGCCTTACCGTATCAGGGGCAATGACTCCAGTAGGATTTGGAGGAATAATCAAATCACTGATTGAACGTGGGTTTGTTGACTGGATAATAACCACAGGCGCAAATGTGTACCACGAAGATCATTTTGCATGGGGATTGCCCGTAAAACAAGGATATTCTGAGGTTGATGATATGAAATTATATGAAAATGAAATAGTGAGAATTAGAGATGTATACATAAAGTTTTATGAAACTCTTGAAGCGCAAGATAAAATAATTCAAAAAATGTTTGGAAAAGATTTTCCAGATAAACCATTTACAACGGCTGAATTTTGTAATTTGATGGGAAAACTAAGTAAGGAAAAATCAAAATACCCAGAAAAAAGTTTCATAACTACTGCATATGATTATGATGTTCCAGTATACATTTCAACTATGAAAGATTCCTCTATTGCCCTAAATTTGGCAGTCCAAAGATTAGAAGGAAAAATTTACAAATTAGATTTTGTTAGAGAAATTATAGAGCAAGCTTCAATTCTTTTTAATTCTAAAAAATCAGGAATAGTTGAACTTGGAGGAGGCGTTCCTAAAAATACAGCCCAGCAAACAGGTCCCTTGCTTGATCAAATACTTCGTAGAAATGACGGAGGACAGGACTATATTATTCAGATAACAGATGCAAGACCAGATACAGGTGGACTTTCAGGTGCAACTCTTCAGGAAGGAAAAAGCTGGGGAAAAGTTCAAAATTCTCATGAAGGAATGGTTACAGTTTATGCAGATGCCACAATTGCATTTCCAATTTTAGCATTGTATGTTTTGAGCAATCAAAAAACAAGAAAACCAAAAAGATTGTACAAAAAATTAGGCAAATTTTACAAAAACCTAAGTGATGACTATTTCAAAAAACCAGGTCAGTCTGAATCCAAAAAACACATTAAAAGAAAATAAATCTAGAATTTGTCAAATCGAGCTCGTTCCAGATCTCGGTCATCCTTTGATTCTTTTTTGTATTCCTTGTAGTGTTCTTTACATAAAACACTCTTTTTGCCTGCTTCAGTTACTCGTAGTTTAGCATTTTCGACTTTGGCGGTGTTTATTGACCTAGCGCCATCATTATCGCACCCTTCAACATTACATTTTGCACCCTTTGAAACAACACCCATAAAATTCATTAGAATGAATGTTATTTATATTTGAAAATTTTTTTAATCTTAAATTTTTGATCTGTTTTTAAAATCAAAATTTTGGCCAATACATGAATACATCGTTTATAAGAGGAATTTTTTTTTAAGAAAATATGGCTGGAACAAAAAAGGCAAGTCCATCTGCTCAAAAAGAAGTAAAGAAAGGTAAAAAAGACAAGGGGGAAGGCGGTCCAAAAAAGGCAGAAATTACAGTAGCAGTAAATGAAAAAGAGGCAACAAGAATAGTACAAAACTCCAAAGTCATAACAACTTATGAACTAGCAAGACAAACTGGAGTTAAAGTTTCAGCTGCAAATATATTTTTAAAAGACTCTTTAAAAAAAGGAATTATTGAACGCGTTGGTGGATTTAGCGGTCATTATATTTATCGACCCGTCTCATCATAAAGCAAAAAGACATCTCCAGGTTTTAGTTCTTTTAGTGCATCTATGTTTTCTGTCAATTTGCCAATTAACGTCATTGTTTTACCAGGTACTGAATCATCCATAAAAAAACAAATGGTTCCAGAAGAGGAGGAAAATGCCACATCACCTTTTTTGAACTCTTTTCGCGGTTTTTCAGTTCCAGAATCAACTGTTGTTTCAAGGTACGCGATATTTTTTCCCATTAAATGGGCATGACCCTCAAGAGGCAATGATCTCATAATTGTTCCAACAGTTCGTGGAGACAAGTGACGTTTTAGATCACATGGAATTTTGGCCTTTGCTTTAATTTCTAAAATAAGTTGTTTTTTTGATACAGAACTGGAACTCAATTTGTAGTATAAAATTTTTGGAATATAAAATACTTGGCTCTGTGTAATCTTTACCTCCAAGTGTAATAATGAATAATAAAAGGGGATACTTTTTTTAAAAATTCTTCCAGCGTAGAAAAAAAATAATTTTAAATCGGTTTGAAATTATAATTTGTTGAATTTTGTTATAGATATTATTTTTTTGGAATTATATATCAAGAGTCTGTGAAGATGATCGTCGAGATTGCTTTTTTTTGCCCTTTAGTAAAAACTTGTAAATTACAATCGGAATTCCCACAATGAGAAGAGCACTCATGACAAAAATGTCATGCCATAACCCATTGAAATATATCATCACATGTGCAATAGCACCTAAAAGTACTATTCCCTTTAAGATATCAGGGGTTGTGAGCATCATTCTAAAAATATTTTAAAACAGAAGTTAATAACAAAATGTGTGTAATGGATGTTAAAACACTTTATTATATAAAAAAATGAAATTGATTTTTTCAGGTAAATTTAACATCTTTTTTTTAAAACAATTACCATATATTTAGATCCAAAGGCCAAATTTTGTGTGAAAAATATGGTTAAAAAAAATAACCGTGTTAGTTGGGGGAGCTATTGACAGTGTTTAGAAATTTAGATAAAAAATTGGCCCTTGCCAAAAAATCATTCATAGGCTGAATTTGTTGGAATATATTACGCGATAAGAGAATTTTAATACTTGTCTGGTAAAGAGCCTGAAATTGTTGAATCCATTGCACCCGAAGATGTAGAGGCGGAGGTAAACGCTGGTTTAGAAAAAGCCTTAGCAACATATAGAAAATTAACAGAAGGTGGTAAAGATGCAGAACCACTAACAGAACAGCAAGAGTCAGCCCTTGAAAAAAGATTGGCTGAAATTGAAAATAGAGAAATTGTTGGAACAATTGAAGAACATGAACCAGTAGAGATTCCATGTGAGAAAGGAAAAATAACAATTGGGCCACCAACATTGACAAGATTTGAAAAGGCAAGAATTATGGGTGCAAGAGCATTGCAGTTATCTTTGGGAGCGCCACCATTTATTCCAATTCCAAAAAACGCAAGAATTTCACTTGATATTTCAATGGAAGAATTGGAACAAAGAGTCATCCCCATTACCATTAGGAGAGTACTTCCAAATGGTGATTATCAAAATATACCAATTGATTATTTTGATTAAGTGGACCTATCGTCGATAAAACTTAAAAGAACTCAAAAATTCTGAAAGGTTGAACAATGCTCATGGAGGAGATTAAGGAAGAAAATGGTCAAGAGCAGATTGAAATATCAAAAGAATCTGTAATCGTGATTCATAATGAACCAGTTATGGAATCAGCTTTGGATGCCATTTCTATTTTTGGAAAACATCAAGAGATCATAATTAAGGCAACTGGAAACTCTATCCCAAATGCAGTAGCAGTTGCAAACATCATAACTGAGAATATTATGAAAGGAAATACAAAAATTAAAAAAATAACAGTGGATAGTGAACAAATACGAGAGTTAGGGCAGCAGACACTATCAAGCATTAAAATAATTTTAAAGAAAATTTAGTAAACGCTTCCAGGACCTTTAAGAAGCATATTTTCACATTCTTTGCAAACTTTTTCATCAATGTTTGATTCCAAGTTGTGGTGGATTTCACAAATTAACAAACTGGATTTAATATAGTTACAAAGACCTATGAATTTTGATAGACTTGAGGGAGTATAGGCCATGTCGGATGATAAATTTTCTGTTAGTTCATTAATTAAATTCAAAACTTGTGGTTCTGATAACAACTTTGTTATTAGTGCAGGATCACCCCGCGTTCCTCGTATGTAATTGCTAATTGCAGCTTGAGTCACGCCCAGCATTTTTGAGATTTCTTCTTCACGAATATTATGATCTTCAGCCAATTTTTTGGCAAGAATTGCTCGTAAAGCTGGAATCAAAGATTTTGATTCAATTTCTGCAGGAAGTAGCATGAATGCAAAAGTATGACGTACTTGATTTAAAGTTTGCAATTATAGACTCCCCATATTAAGGAGAATTTTTGAAAATATTTGTGGCTATCCTATTATAGTTTCAAAACACCATTTACTTGTTGGAAGAGATTTCCAAAAAGTTGTATAATATTTTAAAAGAAGCATGTGATTCATGTAAAGCAGATACAATTTCTCTTTCCGGAGGGTTGGATAGTACAATTTTGACATATTATCTAAAGGAAAAAAAGCCAAAGACAATTGCAATAATTTCAAGAGATTTTCCTTCCAATGACCTTACTTTTTGTCAATTAGCCTCAAAACAATTTGATGTACCCTTGACGATAAACAATGTAGATACTGTAGAAATGCTAGAGTCCATTAAAGGCACAATATCAATCTTGAAAAATTTTAATGATATTGAAATTAGAAATAATATTGTAATGTATCTTGCCATAAAATGGGCAAGAGACAATGGATCTAATGGAATAATAACAGGGGATGGAGCTGATGAGCTATTTGCAGGATATGCTTTTCTTTTAACAAAGTTACCAGACGAGCTTGAAAAAGAAATTAAAAGAATTTGCTCCATAATGCACTTTCCAACCCAAAAGATAGGTAAAGCCTTAGGTGTTGCAGTAGAATCGCCATATCTAGATGAAAAAGTAATTGAACTTGCAAGGAACATTCCAGTCAATTTAAAGGTAAAAACTGAAAATGGTAAAAAATTTGGAAAATGGATACTACGAAAAACATTTGAGAAAAAAATCCCCATCCAAATTGCATGGAGAGAAAAATCAGCAATGCAAGATGGAGCAGGCACTAGTGGCCTGACAAACTTGTTTGATGTAATAATTAGCGATGAATATTTTTCAGAAAAAAAGAAAAAAACAGAACAAGAAGATGGAATTATCATTAGATCAAAAGAATCCATGTATTATTTTGAAACTTATAAAAATCTACATGGATTGCCAAAAAACAGTTCAGATACGGATGTTTCTTGTCCATATTGCCATTTTAGTACAGAGAATTCTAGATTTTGTAGAATGTGTGGAGCTTTTCCAATCTAGAGATTTTTCTTCCACTTTCTTGGTTTTTTTATGAAAATTTTTCTACAGCCATTACAACAGAAAAAAATTTTTTTACCTTTATAGTCGTGTGTCACGGCCAAACTCTCATCAAGCTCTATTCCACAAACAGGATCAACTGGCACAAAATTTTAACTTGTCATTTCTATTTATAGATAGTCAATATGAAAATGTAATCTATTATGGAACAAATGGAATAATCATTTATGACAATCACAATTGCAACTGTTTGGAATACATCTATGATTTATGCAATCCCTACAACCTTTGCTTCTGCCGCTTTTTACTCTTAATCTCTCTTTATCCAATTTCAATACCTTGCAAATAGTCTAAATGTTAAACGAACTTTAGTATATTGCTAATGAAACAATTCTAATTCTTGTAAGATTTTACCCATTGAATGTTTCCATCCTCTCATTGCATCAACATCATGTGGTCTATTATTTTCTAATTCTTTTTTTTGTCGTAATAGTTCCATATGCCTTTTATCATCAATTCTAACCATCTCTTTAATTTCCTTCATCTGGCGTAAACTTAAGCGTATTGGAAAAAATAAAGAAAAGAGGATCACAGATACATTGCAAGTTCTGTAAAACTTTGAATGTCCTTTAAGAATTTAATAGTAGAGTGTAGGACTTTCATCTAAGAAATTGTTTCTCTTAAGCGATTAGAATTTTTTAGATGTTTAAAAGTCTCTACTGGGATTTTTGCTTTAGGTAGATCAAAAAAGAAGGTACTGCCTTGGTTAATTGTACTTTCTACCCACATTCTTCCTCCCAGCTTTCTAACTATTCCATCACAAATAGAAAGTCCCAATCCACTTCCATCTTTTTTCCTTTTTGATGATGTATCAACTTGATAGAACTTTTTAAAAATATTTTTTTGCATATTCTCTGGAATTCCAACTCCGTTATCACGGACAAAAAACGTCACATTATCAGAGTTATCGCGGGTTCCAATTTCTATAACTCCGTTTTTTTCAGGAACAAAAGCCAAAGCATTTGAAATCAAGTTTGAAAACACTTGGGATATCCTATCAACATCAGAGTAAACCATTTCGCTAGTCTTTAGAATCATAATTAATTTAACATCCTTATTCTCACAAATCGGATAAAATGCTTTGTAGGAATTCTCAACCAAAGTCTTTGCCTCTACAATGTCCTTTTCAACAGATAATTGTCCTAGATCAATTTTCTGAGCAGTTAAAACATCGTGAATTAATTTCTGTAATTTTTCAGTAGAGATTGTAATTTCATTTAATGCATCCAGTTGTTTTTCATTTAGTTTTCCCATTATTTCTTCTTTTTTTAACATCTGAAGATATCCCATAATAGGCATAATTGGTGTTTTTAACTCATGAGAAATCATTGACATAAATTCAGTTTTCCTAATATCCATTTCTTGCAAATTAGCATTAAGTAATTTTTCTTTTTCAAGCGCACCACCAACTTTTTTTGCCATATCCTCAAAATTTTCGTTAAGCGTTTTTAGCTCTTGAATTCCCTTATCATCCAACGACTTTTTTACAATAAAGTTATTTTTAGAAAATTCATTCATCCTTTTGGCAAGTAATTCTATGGGCTTTGTGATATTATTTGAAATGTAAAACGTTGCAATCAGTGTACCAATTGAGACTATGGCGGACGAAATCAAAATTACTAGTCCAACACTCTCATCTTGGGTAGTAATATAATTTAAAAATCCAATATAAAATATAATAAAACTAGTAATTCCAAAAATCAGAAAAAGGGCCTGTTTGATTTTTATCATTGTAATTCAATATAGGCTAGGTAGCTACTGATGTAATTTTTAAAAGTAGTTGATCTATATCTACTGGTTTTTGCAAACATGAGGAAATACCTAATTCCTTGAATTTTCTCACAGTTTCAATTGGAACATTTGATGCAGTCAAGACGATTATTTTGGATAACTGTGATGAATCTTCTTTTTGAAGTGTATCAAGAATTTCATATCCGTCAAATTCAGGCATTGCAAGATCCAGCACTATAGAATCAAATGCTTTGGTTTTGATAAGTTCCATGCCTTCTTTGCCGTCATTTACAACTGTACAATCATGATTACTCAAATCAAGAAATGAGGAAATCATTTTAGTTATCTGCTCGTTATCATCAATGACCAAAACATTTAGTCTTGATTCATCCTGATTATCTGATGAGGACATTGTGTTACTCATTTTTTCCTCCTTTCTTTACCATCAAATTCTGTTGCAAGTAATCCAAAATTACCTTTTCTTGTTCAATCTCTCTTAGCCTATGCTCATAGTCCTCACTCATATTTTTTGTGAATTTGTTTTCTCTTTCCAATACAAATGAGGATTTTCTCCAAATTAATTTAAACAATGACTTTAGCGTAGATACAAAGGATTTTGAATCAGTCCAGATTGCCATCAATTCTGTACTTCCGCTATTGATGAAAAACACCACCTCTTCTTCACCTTTAATAATAAATGAAAAATTGTGCCTGTTATTTTCATCTAATTTTTTTATGTTGTGTAACGGTAAACCATCCAATGCAAATTTACCTTTTTTAGAATAAGTCGTCAACACCTGAAGTTCGGCTTTGGTCTTTTTTAGTAGGTTTACAAATTCGGTGTGATAGAATTTGATAAAATTAGAATCAGATCCCAATACCATGATATCCTTATCTGCAGTTTTTACCATACGTTCAATTTTTACAAGAATTGAGTTTCTTCCTTGCAGAATCTGGAATTTGTTTCCATCTGGATTTTCAGATTCCTCAACATGTTTTGGAATTGTCTCCCAGAGAGTTAGAATTCTTTCTTTTTTTAGCTCTAAATCTGAAATTCTCTTTTTTTCATTATCAATTACAATAGTTAATGCATCATCAATTGGAACGGAATTGAATTTTGTTGGTTTTCCAAAAATCGAGAAAATAATTCCTTTTTGCTCTAGTGAATTTAACAAATGGTATGATTCTGTTCTTGGTATATTGAGACTCTTGGAGATTGCAGATGCTGTTTTCTCTCCTGTTTTTGTAAGAAAAAGATAAACTTTGGATTGATTAGGAGTAAGGCCATACTGTATCAAATTTTCATTAATTTTTTTCATAGATTCTTTATGGTCGTTACCTAGAACTAGGTTCTCAATCAATGCTTCTTCCATTGTCATGTTTTTTTAATACAGAGTTTGGAACTTAAGATGATGTCTGTCACACGATGTTACAGATGATTATAACCTTGAGGCTGTTATTTGCAAATTAAAATTAAAAAATCAAGATAGAGTGGCTTTTTGTGACAAGTTTTGAATTAAAAATTTAAAATGTAATTTTAAGAGTGGACAATTTTTAGAATTTTCTTTGGAAGGGCACCATAATCAGCATCAGGTTCTGATACGACATACAAAATATCCTCCCCCAATAGAAAGCTTAGTGCGAGAGCTCTTTCTCGAGACGCCATTGCAAAATTAACAAGACCTAATTGTTTATCAAATTCTTTTCTCATTTTTACCCTTAGTGCTAGCTCCATAAAGATCATTTCATCGTCTTTTTCACTTTCAAGTGGTTCAACGTTTTCTTTCATTCCTCCTGCAACCAATCTTCCACGCTCATTGATTACTCCGGCAAATCTAATTGTAGGATCAATTTCCAATATGGAATCACAGATTTTTTTATAATCAAATATTTTAGCTGACAAATTTATCGAATTT
>DATKZR010000017.1:0-3929 GCA_035527875.1 Nitrosopumilaceae archaeon
AAACAGAATGCGCTATCTTGTAAATGACATGGGATGGGAAAAATTCCAAAATCTTGTACTAAAAGAAAGAGCAATCGTAAGAGCAACACAATCCGTAGTTACAAAACTAAATGTTGATGATTCTCCAAATGAAATTAAAAGACCTATAAGAATTTCTGATGAAAGTGCATCCTCTATTCCTGATGGCTATTCAAGATGGTTAAAGGGAAATGTCTTCAAACAAAAACAAGAAGGCTATTATTCAGTTTTCACCACCTTAGAGGCAGGAGATATTACTTCTAATCAATTACATACTCTATCTGAAATAATTCAAGACTTTTCATCTGAGGGTTTTGCCAGATGTGGGTTCACTCAAAATATTTCCCTGAGATACGTACATGAAGACGACTTGATACAACTATACTCTAATTTATTGAAGGTGGGCCTTGCAAAATCAGGTGCCTTGACTATGACTGCACCTATTGGATGTTCAGGGACTACTTCTTGTAATCTGGCTTTGACCAATTCGCATCGCCTTGCAAAAGAAATTCAAAGAAAATTCCTAGAATTAAAGCTCGATGAAGATGATGATTTGCGTGACTCTTCAATTAAGATAAGTGGATGTCCAAATTCCTGTGGACAACATGGAATTGCCACAATTGGATTCTTTGGAGGTGGAGCTAGATTTGAAAAAGACATGTATCCAAATTACATGATGCAGTTGGGAGGACGGTCTGATGGTGACACAATGCTTGGTGTTAGTTCCATTAGAGTTCCCGCAAAAAGAGTAATTCCAGTCATTTTAAAGATTATTGAATTGTTTAAACAAAACAAAAAACCAGAAGATGATCTAAAAACTTGGATGCACCGAGTTGTAAATGGAGTAGATGATTCAGAAATTAAATCATTGGACGACATTAAAAGAATTCTGGCACCCCTTACTGTTCCGCCAACAAAAGCCGATGATGCTGATTTTTATTCTGACTATGGAAATGATACTAGCTATCACACCAAAACAGGCAAAGGTGAATGTGCCGCTTGATTCAGGAAAAAATTGTAAAAACAACAACTGATATGGAAACTTTGAGATCCGAAATCAGAGATAAAAGTGTTAGAGTAGTTGATGTAAGGAGAGAAGAAGATTACAAACAGAATCACATACCTTCTGCTGTAAATCTACCGTTGGCCACATTACTTTCGGATGATAGTCCTGAACGAGTTTTAAAGATTATAAATTCCATGGGAATTGATGATGAAACACCAGTTGTTGTCTATGATGATACTTTTGGAGCACTTGCATCACGAGTAGCATGGACATTAGAATATCTTGGTCATTCAGATGTTTCTTTACTAGAGACAACTTATAGCAAATGGAAATCTATAGGTTTAGAAAATGATAATTTAATTCCTGAGATTCAAAGTAAAGAACATTCGCTTAATTTAAGACCAGAAATTCTTGCGACTTCTGACTATTTGGAAACTGCCAAAGAAAAAGAAGGAGTGATTTTGGTGGATAATCGAGAGAGATTAAATTATCTTGAGCAACATATTCCAGGAGCACTTAGCCTTCCATATCGTACATTGGCATCACCTGACAAGATATTGCGTCCAAAAGAAGACATGAAGAGACTCCTCGATAATAGAGGCATTTCTGGGGATTCTGAAATTATTACCTATTGTGGAAGCGTTGGAACTCTTTCTGGCTTGGCATACTATGCATTAAAATCCGTAGGACTTCCAAACGCAAAACTATATGTCCGTTCCTTTAAAGAATGGAAAAGCCTATCCAAACCTACAGAAAAACAACAAGATGCAAATTATTGGGATTTATCTGCAGAATGATTATGCGATTTCTTTTCTGAGTTCTTTTGTGACGGTGCTTTCTATATTGTCAAAAAGATCTAACATTTTTTCTTTATTATCTATCATGTAATCTATGCCTCTGTCCCTGAGTCTTATCTTCCAAAGTCTAATTTCTCTATGTTCATCAAAGAAATTATCAATCATTTGCTTACCTGATCTTGAGACCTCGGTAAACTCATCAAAAATAATCAAAGCCTTTTCAACATCTTCTTCTTCAATTGCTTCTTTTGCAGTTTGAATTGCTTCACTGAGGTTCTTTAGGTTCTTAACAGGAGTGGGTAATTTTTTGGTTGTAATGCCAAACAAACCTTTTTTTGCTTCTCCCATTCTTTTTGCAACATCTGGGGCAAGGTCCCAAACAGGTATTCTATGTAATCCATCAACTCGTTTCTCGTTTTGAACAATCAATCCTTTACCCATTAGTTTTTTCAAAGCCTTTTCAACATCTATACTGTCAATGTATGTAGTCCAAACTATAGCTCCAATGGTGTGATAACCTTGTCTGATTGATTCTAAAACCACAACTTCTTCAATTCTTTTAAAACCCTCTTCTGCTCTAACATTTAGAAAATCTCTATCTCTCATTGATTTTCTTGCATTTTTAACATCAATTTCGATTGATCGCTTTAAAGACTCTAGTGATTCTGGAACTTGATTTAACAATGATTGAAAACATGCTTTATTGTACCAGGCCATTCCATATGTTGGATCCGATTCTACTGCCTTTTCAACAGAATCAAGTGCTTTGGCATATTTTTTTTGTTCATAATGCACTAGTCCTTTCAAATTCCAAGCTTCTGGATTTGTTACATCAATATCTAAAATTTTATCATAAACTTTTAGTGACTCTGTATGATCATCTAAATGAAATCTGGTATAACCTAATTTCATTAGGGTTTCAATATTTTGAGGATCTATTCTTAGGGCTTGTTCAAATACATCTACGGCTTCTTCTAATTTTTCGTCTGCCATTAAATTGACTCCTTTTCTAAATAATTTTTTACGATTATAATCGACATCAACTAGGCTTGTAATTTCTGTTTTCTCTGTGTTTTCAGACTTTTGTTCCTTTGATTTTCTCTGAAATGGCTTCTTCACTAATCCATAATGGACATTTAATCTAGATAAATACTATCCTTAAATGAGCCTAGGGTTATCTAATAGTAGAATTTCTTGAAAATATAGAAATACTCGGAATTCACACAAACGATTGTGTCTTATTCTAAATTGGATGTAGAAGGACCTGCACCATTTAAAGAATCTGGCGTATACGAGGTTCGAATTTCAATCTCTGGTGATAAACCATCCGAAAATGAAATCCAAAACAAAACTTTCCCTAGATTATGGAGTGGCAACTTTCATCTCCTAGTAAAAAATGGCTCATTTGCAGTAACGTTAGGTGATGGGGAAAATCCAATTCCAGAATCTGTTTACACATATGAAAAAATTTGGGTTGTTGTAAATGACTTACTTTCTTCTTTGTATTCTATTTTTGATGTATCTATTGAAGCTCCATTAACAAAAACTAAATCAATTTCTCCAAAACCTACAACTACTGAAACTCAAGTAACTCCAAGATCCAATACATCTTCACAAACATCTCCAAGACAACAAAGTTTTCTTGGAGGGAAAGGTCTAGAAGGAGAACAAGGATTGATGGGTGTAAGAGGATCCCCTGGTGACAAAGGTCCATCAGGTCCATCAGGTCCACCTGGTGACAAAGGTACATTCGGTGACAAAGGAATAACTGGTGATAAAGGTGACAAGGGATCCCCTGGTGACAAAGGTCCACCTGGTGACAAAGGTCCACCTGGTGACAAAGGTCTACTTGGTGACAAAGGAATAACTGGTGATAAAGGTGACAAAGGTTCACAAGGAGTATCTGGCGATAAAGGATTAACAGGAGATAGGGGTTCACATGGAGATAAAGGAATTTCAGGTCCTATAGGAGACAAAGGAGCAACAGGGCCTACTGGTGCTATTGGGGAACGAGGCCTTTTGGGACTTCGAGGACCAATAGGGCCAACTGGCGATAAAGGATTAACAGGACCAAATGGTGACAAAGGTCCATTTGGAATTAGAGGATC
>DATKZR010000018.1:0-10932 GCA_035527875.1 Nitrosopumilaceae archaeon
TGAGAATAGAGTGATTGGGTTCAGTGATATCTCTGGTATTGTATTCCACACAAAATGGTGTTTCACCGGAATACAATACCAGAGATATCACTGATCCCAATCACTCTATTCTCACCAACTGTCTGTAACAACCAGCTAACACTTTCCCAAATACCACTCACCTAGTTCATTTCCCTCAGATTGTTGTTTTACCTGAATACCATACCCAATGTATCACTGATCCCAATCACTCTATTCTTCCCAACTGTCTGTCACTATCAGATAACACATTACAAGATATGTCTAATCAGAATTATTCCACACAAAATGGTGTTTCACCGGAATACAATGCTAGAAGCATCATTGACACACAATACCTCGCCACCACCAACTGTCTGTCACAATCAGCTAACACTTTCCCAGATACCACTCACCTAGTTCATTTCCATCAGATTGTTGTTTTACCTGAATACCATACCCAATGTATCACTGCCACACAATACCACACCACCACCAACTGTCTGTCACTTTCAGCTAACACTTTCCAAGATACCACTCAGCTAGTTCATTTCCCTCGGATTGTTGTTTTACCTGAATACCATACCCAATGTATCATTGCCACACAATACCGCACCACCACCTGTCTGTCACTTTCAGCTAACCCTACCACAGATGCACCAATCCAAATAATTCTCCCCCAAATGACATTTCACCAGAATACCATACCCAATGTATCACTGACGTCAATCACTCTATTCTCCCCAACTGTCTGTCACTTTCAGCTAACCCTATCACAGATGCATCCAATCCTGATAATTCTCCCCAAAATGATATTTCACCTGAATACCATACCCAATGTATCATTGCCACACAATACCGCACCACCACCAACTGTCTGTCACAATCAGCTAACACTTTCCAAGATACCACTCACCTAGTTCGTTTCCCTCATATTGCTGGTTTACCTGAATACCATACCCAATGTATCACTGACGTCAATCACTCTATTCTCCCCAACTGTCTGTCACAATCAGCTAACACTTTCCCAGATCCCACTCTTCCGGATAACTCCCATCAAAATGTTGTTTCATAGGGTGACCATCTAGAATTTGCGTCTGTCTGGGAAGATTCAAACAGAATCTCAGTAAAAAATCTTCAGTAAAAACGAAAATTTCGTATGGCTTATAAATTATTTTGAATACTAACTATCATGGGTCTTTTAAAACGGAATAAGGGGAACTCTGATAATGAAACAAAATGTAAGGAATGTGGGACTGAATTACATGATCCTGAACGCCTCAAAAGACACATGAAAAAAGCTCATGGGAATGTCCCTGCAAAAAAACTTGATCCCTCTTCTGGAGATGGGGGTACCTGGTAACTTTGGAACTAAATTATAGTCAAAAACTCACATTGGGTTTTGGTGGAGCATTTATTGTTGTAGGAATTGTGTTATCTACTCTAGTATTTCCCTTCTGGAATTTGATACGAGAAGACGTCTATGAGGACGTAGTGATTCTAACAAATGATAACGGAATTTGTTATGTTGAAACCACAGACAGTATTCCAAAAACTATTGAAAATTGTATCCTGAAGGCAAGTGATAAAACCACTATAAAATTTGGTGAAGGATTGGCTTGGGCAACAATTGTTGAACCATAATGTCCGAACTTTTAATCTACAGTTGAATTAATTTTTGTGAATACCAAAATTACAATAAATAAAAAATAGAAACCAAAGGGTCATGATAATAGATCAGATTGTGCTCAAGTTGTAATATGTAAAAATAAATTGAGACTTGTTGTACTATAGTTGGCTTACAACTTTTCATATAATACAAATGTATTATGAAATCCTGAATAAATTTGATAATTGCCCAGATTATTCAAGAAATGGCGTGGATGCATCACTGGAAATAAAAGCCCAAAATTTGGTTTGTACCTGGTACAAGTCAGTTTACTAGAAAAATTTTCTAGCAACTCTACTCATGCCATTACTTTAACTAGTACGGATTTTTCCTCCAATTTGGCGGTCAATGCAATTTTACTGATAGTAGATAAACTTGGTTTTACCTCTATTGGAATACTCAAAATATTTGGAAATTTTCAATTTTCAGCTCTCTTTATATCTAAAATGTAATATAAAATTTTGTGGATTGTATTTTTTGCAAGATATCTAGTGGCGAAATCCCTACTAGAATAATAACAAAAACAAAAAGTTCAATTGCATTTTTGGATGCCTTTCCATTAACCAAAGGGCACACCTTAGTAATTCCAACGAAACATCATGAAAAAATTCAGCACATGTCACCTGAGGAAAACTCTGATTTGTTTTCAACTGTGCACAAATTAATCTCCAAAGTCGATAAATTAACTGGAGCGACACTGGTTGCAATACACAATGGAGTAGAGGCAGGCCAGGAAATCCCTCATGTTCATGTACATTTAGTTCCACGAAGTGGCGATGATTCTGGAGGGCCTATACACAGCTTGTTTGATTCAACTTTGATTGTATCAGATTCTGAATTAAATGAAATATATGAAAAATTAAAAGATTAAAGCGGAAATAGTTTTTCTCTGGTGTCTATATTTTCTACAATAATTGCCTTTGTGGGGCAAGTCTCGGCTGCATTCATTATTTTATTTATTCCTGCTCCCTTTTGATTAATCACTGATGATTTTGGATTTATCCTAGAGTTTTTATTAATTGAAAATACGTCTGGTGCTATAGTCTCACAACTGCAACAAGCGATACACAGACTCTCATCAACATCCACATGCAAATTTGGTTGAACTTTTGGTTCTTTTGCTTTGTTAAATTCTCCATTTTTGCCATCAGGAGTGACACGTGCGTTGTATTCCTCCCAAAATTTCCTCTCATACTCTTTCCAAAACTCGGGATCTCCTTCTTCAAATTCTCGAGTAAATCTACCCCAGTCTTCTTCAGGAATGTCTTCAGGTGTTTGCCCTGGTGGTGCTCCCCATTGCGGTTTTCTTTTAAAGTTTTCAGTTGTTTTGGATGTATTTGGGATTTTTGCTTTTCCTTCTTTGTAGTATTTTTTTATAACGTTGTACGCCTCTGTTATTTTTTTAAATTGAATTCCTTGCTGCTCATTTGTATTTTTGTCAGGATGACATTCTAGGGCCAATTTTCTATACGCTACCTTAATCTCATCAAGGGAGGATTCAGAGTCTACATTTAGCGTTTGTAAGGCCTGGTATGTATTCACTAATTCTCGTATCTTTGAAGTATGTTAAAAACAATTCCTAGGAGAATTAAAATTATTCTAAAATTATTTCATCTTCTGGCTTCCATGCAGGATCCACAATGCACAAAAACTTTAGATCCGATATCCCAGTATTTTCTATGAATTGCTCAGACATTGGGGGAACATAGACTGAATCATCTTTTGTAACACTAAATAATTCATTATTTATACTCAAATTTCCAATCCCTTCTAAAATATAGTATATCTCTGAGGATTGTAATTTGTGACAAAGTGATCTCTTTCCTTGTTTTATTGTAAATTGCGCCAAGCTGAATCGTACTCCATTTAGGGTATTGTGGGGGTGAAAGTATTGTTTTATTTTTGTTCCTTCACTTCCATCTACCTCTAGAATTTCAGAATTTTTTTGAATGGACATGCAGACTATACTATATTACTTACATTTGTTTTAAAGTCTGACTCGTACCATGTAGTTTTATATTCCGAACTTTTTGGTGGTAAAATATTAATGGCAATGTGTGAGAATATCTTTTTTTTATTTACAGAGCCATGAGTATGTAATGTTTTTGCAGGAATGTAAACTGTATCTCCTTCTTTTAGGTTGATTTTTTGTATCCTTTTGATTTTAAAATTAGTTTTACTTGTACCATATCTACTAAAAATTTCAAGACTTCCTATTCCTCTGGTTGCAACAAGGATTTGATTTCCATTATGTGAGTGCAGTTTTGTTTTGGCACCATTATGAAAATAAACATGATAAATTCCATGCTGTTTTGAATTTATTTTAGATGACACATCTTTCATGTGCACTTTCCCAGTAAACCAATCGGGGTTTATCTTTCTTTGATCACCTGAAGAGTAAATATTTGATTTTTCCATTTTTATATTCTTGACAGTATTTTCTTTTTCTTTTCTTGGAACTCTTTTTCTGTAAGTATTCCTGATTCTTTTAATTTGCCTAATTTTTCTAATGTCTTCAAATCGTCTTCTACGTTAGATTTCAAACTCTTTGCAGCTAAAACTCCATCGTTTAATTTGGCAATCCCTCTTTTCTTTATTTTTTCACTTTCTTTTTCAGCCTTTTTTCTAAGCTCGAAGCTAGTTTTTTTTGCTTGACCTGCAGCCATCTCTCCAAATTCTACTGCATCGTCAAGAATTCCATCTGCTTTTTTAATTCCTTCATCTATTGCCTTTTCTGCTTTTTTTAGAAATTTCTCAATATGTCCAGTTTTTTGTTTGGTTCCCATATGCTCTAAAACTAAACCTATTGTTTTATGTTTTTCCTAAACCGAAAAATCATTCACTTGATTTATTAGCATGATTTTACCCTACATAATATAATTTTGATACAAAATCATGATGCCAAAAAAGTAGTATTGAGAAATGTAATTGATGAAAAAGAAGCTTCTGCAATAATTGAGGATAAGAAAACATCTGTTTTTAAATCCCTTTTAAAGAAACCAAAAAAAGATGATGTTCATGTTAATTCCATTAAATTATTTCATGAATGTCTGCTGATGGTTTCGGGAAAGTATGTTGCAGATTATTATAGAAAAAAAGTTCATACCATCTCCGTTGATTCAAATGTCCAAGAAGTAATTTTTGGGGGTGGCATTTTCCCTATTAATGAAAAATCTGGATTCAAACGTGCATTCGTTGGGAACAGAGGCAAAAACAAAATCGACTTGTCCCTTGAGGAACATGTTTTTGTAGAAGAAGAAGATGAACTTGTTTTTGATCACAATGGAATTGAAATAAAATTACCCTTTAAAATTAATTCAAAGACGGTAGAAAATTATCCAGATCGAATTTTAATTGAAAACTCAGAAAATGTAAGAAAACCTAAAATAACTTACGACTTTGCTGCAAATTTACTTAAAGAATCAATAAAGAAACCTCTAGAATCTGATATCAGAAAGTTAAATGAAGAATTTACTGTACAAGAAATCACAGAAGTGTATGTTCCAATCTTTGAGGCAAGATTGACGGGACCTAAAAATAAAGTTGGGTTACTTCGACTAGATGCGATAAGAAAAAAAATTCTCTAGAGTTTTACAATTTTTCGAAATTGTTCGTTATCATGCAGTTTTTCAAATATCTTTTCTTTCTTTGCCCAATCTCGAATCGTTTTGCTGTTTAGCGAAATTGCTTTTTTTAACAGATCGAGGGACTCTAAATAGTTCCCCAAGGCAGCTACACTTCTTGATTTTGCATAAATGATGTTTGCATTATCTTTATTTTTTGATAAAATTTTACTAAAAATTTCTATTGCTTTTTCATGTCTTTCCAACTCTGCAAGCTCTATTCCTTTGTGAAACAAGGCATCCATATGTGCAGGATGTTTTTTGCAAACATTTTCAAAGCAATTCAGAGATTCTTCGTGTTTTTTTATTTTCCCTAAGACGATTCCCTTGTAAAACATTGCGTTTGGTTTTTTTGAATCAGCACCAATTGATTTATCTAGAAATTCTAGGGCTTCATCATACTCTTGTAATCTATCAAGCAAAACACCTTTGTTAAAATATGAGGCGCTGTTTTTGGGATCTATTTTTATTGCCTTATCATAACACTCGTTTGCAGTTTGAGTGTCTCCCATTTCAGCCATTGCGATTCCTTTATTGTTGTAGGCTTGGGAATCCATGGGATTCACCTCCAAAAGTAAATCAAAACACGTTACGGCATCTGAATATTTTTTAATTTGATTTAACGCTAGACCCTTGTTATACAGGGCTGATGTATTTTTTGAGTCTTGCTTGATTATTTTGCTGAACAATGAAATTGCTCCCTTGGGTTGATTTCTTTCCATTAGTGACATTGCATGATACATCAAGTCCTCTGGATCTTCTTTTGAACCAAACAGTCCCATAATTTCTTTCAAGGGATAACTGTAATGAAAGTTTTTGTGAACACTAATATCAAATTCGATTCAATCTTAACTGAAGTTTAAATACATACAAAATTCAAGAAAAGATCTATTTGTCTAGAAATCTGATTATAGTTTTGATGATTCTTTTGATTGTTCCACTTTTGGGGGTATCTAATATTTATGGTCAATCCGAATTTGATACTGAAGAAATGGGATTGAAGATGCCAGAAATATCTATGAATCCTACATCAGGGCAGCCTGGAACCGAAGTGGAAATTAAGGTTACAAACATGCCAAGTGCTCCTGAAAATATTGATCCGAGAATAGAATTTTTTGTCTACATGCCATTTTTATCAAAATTTGGAAGTAATGTCCCATACAACTGCGCCGGTGAGAGTTGTTTTGCATTGTATTCGTTTGAGGATGTGGGTAAGGACAAATTTGCTCCAAAAACAATTTCCTTTACTCTTTTTAGCACAACCAATCCAAAACCAGTTGTTGAAGCAGGTTGGACCGAATCAGTGTGTGATCTTAAAATCAATGGGATCACTATTGAAAGGTATGGCGAAACATGTGTCGCTGTAGATCAAACAATTGGAGATTATGACATAAAATTTGGATGGGGTATTCAGAGCTCTCAGCACTCTGATCTTTATGATATACGAAAAACCTTAACCTTTACTGTTCTTGAAAAAGATTTGGTTCCCCAACAAGTTAAACAAGATGAGGATGAATTTGTAATAGAACAATTCGAAAAAGGATTAATTTCAGAGTCAGAGTTTAAAGAAAAACTCGCAGAATTGGGCTATGATCCTGAAGAAGTTAGACAAGCACAGTCACTAATTAAAAAATTAGAACACCAAGAGGGTTTCCAAACCCCATTAAAGACACCGATTGAAATCCAAGGAACTGATCTTAAAATAACATATGCAATGTCAGGAGGGGTGATAAAACAGGTTGTTCCAGACCTTGATGAAAAATCTTTGAGAATAGAAATAGATACGATATCCAATGGAACTTTGTCTATCAAACTTCCTAGAGAAATAATTGATGCCAAATTTGATCAAGAAGATGATGACTTTTTTGTAATTCTTGATGGATTAGATACAGACTTTGATGAGACAAAAAGTGGAAATGAAAGGACAATAATTGTTGAGTTTCCAAAAGGAACTGAGGAAATAGAAATCATTGGAACATTTGTTATTCCAGAATTTGGAGGTATCACGGTTTTAATTTTGATGGCATCAATAATTTCTGTAATTTTGGTATCCAAAACTAAAATGGGATTTTATACAAAAATTTAATTCCTACTGGTTTAGGGATTTGAATTTCTTTATTGCTTCTTTTGCCAAATCCTCTTGTTCTTGAGCTGAGGTTTTGGTAGGATCATCTGTCGCATATGGTTCTTTTTGTTCTTTCTTTTTTTCCATCTAGTTCACTCTAATTATTAGAATTTAAAAAGTTCTCAGATGTCTTGATCATTTTTTTAATGTCATTTTTTGAGTGGGCTGCAGAAATTGCACCCAACTTTCCTGGTAAAAAGAAAATTCCATCTTGGGCAATCATCTTAAAATGATATTTTTTAAGCATCATAGAGTCACACTGTGCCGCCTGAGTGGAATTTGTAATTTCTGTAACGCCATTCTTTGCAAAATGAGTCATAAACAAAGACCCCTTTCCTGTAATGATTGCCTTCTCACCAAAAATCTTTCCAAGATCTTTTCTTACCATGTTTCCTAAATCATTTATTTTTGAATAGATTGCATTCGAGTTTTTAAGCTCCTGTAAAGTAGCAAATCCTGCAGTCATTGATGCCGGGTTTGCAGAAAATGTTCCTCCGCCTACATAGGATCTTTCTGATTTCTTTTTTCCTGTAGTGTCAGCATGTTGCATAATCTCATTTTTTCCACAAATTACGCCAATGGCCATTCCACCTCCAACAATTTTTCCAAGAGTTACAATGTCCGGATCCAATTTCATCGTGGGATATAAACATCCAAATCTGAATCTAAAGCCTGTTACTATTTCATCTAAAATAAACAATGACTTGTTTTTATGAGCAAATTCTTGAATTCCTTTAAGATATTCTTGAGTGGCAGGAATACATCCACCACCACCTAATACTGGTTCAATAATTACACATGCTAAATCTTTGGAATTTTTTTTAAGAATTTTCAAAGAGCCTTCCAAGTCATTATAAGGAATCGAAATAATTTTCTCCTCGTTTACAACTCCACTACTTTCTGATTCAGAAAACGGCCAGTTTACACTTTTAAGTAAATCAGAAGTATATCCGTGCCAACCTCCATCTACCTTTGCAATTATTTTTTTCCCGGTTACCGAACGGGCTAATCTTACTGAATACATTGTAGCTTCGGTTCCAGATGTGACATAGCGAATTTTTTCAGCTACTGGAACTGCTTTTGAAATAATGTCTGACAATTTTATTGTCTGCTCATTTACTGTTCCATACATCCAACTTTTTTCAATTTGTTTTTTCAAAGAGTCCTTTACTTTTTTTGGACCATGACCTAAAATTAAACTCCAATGACCCATCCAATAATCTGTGTATTTATTATCATCAACATCTATCAAATTTTTTCCCGCAGATTGTTTGACAATAAATGGGTATGGCTCATAAAATCGTATGTTATGACTTACTCCATTAACATGTAGTTTAGAAGAGTGAGCAAACAACTTTGCAGATTTTTTAGTCTTTTTTTTATAGTCTGATATTATGTTCATTTTCCATCACTTTTTATCTTGATTTGCATAATAATTTAACAAAAGATCGATATTTTTAGGCATGGTTTATATGTATTTGAGCGGTCTCAGCTTCTGCATACGTAACGCAATAGGCGGCGCTTGTGATGAAGTATGGTATTATGCCATTTTGTGATTCATGGGCCTCCAGTTACGCATACAAAATGAGGATTTGATCAACCGATCAAATCTGAGATGTGAAGATTATGTGCATCCGTCAATTCCAATATAGTACTTATGTACTTCAATAATCGAAAAAACAGAATCCGGTTGATCCTGCCGGACCTGACTGCTATCGGATTGATACTAAGCCATGCGAGTCATTGTAGCAATACAAGGCAGACGGCTCAGTAACGCGTAGTCAACCTACCTTATGGACAGGGATAACCTCGGGAAACTGAGAATAATACCAGATAGAACATTATGCCTGGAATGGTTTATGTTTCAAATAATTTATTGCCGTAAGATGGGACTGCGGCCTATCAGTTTGTTGGTGAGGTAATGGCCCACCAAGACTATTACAGGTACGGGCTCTGAGAGGAGTAGCCCGGAGATGGGTACTGAGACACGGACCCAGGCCCTATGGGGCGCAGCAGGCGAGAAAACTTTGCAATGTGCGAAAGCACGACAAGGTTAATCCGAGTGATTTCTGCTAAAGGAATCTTTTGTCAGTCCTAGAAACACTAACGAATAAGGGGTGGGCAAGTTCTGGTGTCAGCCGCCGCGGTAAAACCAGCACCTCAAGTGGTCAGGATGATTATTGGGCCTAAAGCATCCGTAGCTTGCTTTGTCAGTTTTCGGTTAAATCCATACGCTCAACGTATGGGCTGCCGGGAATACTACAAGGCTAGGGAGTGGGAGAGGTAGACGGTACTCGGTAGGAAGGGGTAAAATCCTTTGATCTATTGATGACCACCTGTGGCGAAGGCGGTCTACCAGAACACGTCCGACGGTGAGGGATGAAAGCTGGGGGAGCAAACCGGATTAGATACCCGGGTAGTCCCAGCTGTAAACTATGCAAACTCGGTGATGCATTGGCTTGATGCCAATGCAGTGCCGCAGGGAAGCCGTTAAGTTTGCCGCCTGGGAAGTACGTACGCAAGTATGAAACTTAAAGGAATTGGCGGGGGAGCACCACAAGGGGTGAAGCCTGCGGTTCAATTGGAGTCAACGCCAGAAATCTTACCCGGAGAGACAGCAGAATGAAGGTCAAGCTGAAGACTTTACCAGACAAGCTGAGAGGTGGTGCATGGCCGTCGCCAGCTCGTGCCGTGAGATGTCCTGTTAAGTCAGGTAACGAGCGAGATCCCTGCCTCTAGTTGCCACCATTACTCTCAGGAGTAGTGGGGCGAATTAGCGGGACCGCCGTAGTTAATACGGAGGAAGGAAGGGGCCACGGCAGGTCAGTATGCCCCGAAACTCTGGGGCCACACGCGGGCTGCAATGGTAATGACAGTGTGTTCCGAATCCGAAAGGATGAGGCAATCAAGAAACATTACCACAGTTATGACTGAGGGCTGCAACTCGCCCTCACGAATATGGAATCCCTAGTAACGGCGTGTCATTATCGCGCCGTGAATACGTCCCTGCTCCTTGCACACACCGCCCGTCGTTTCATTGAAGTTTGCTTTTAGCGAGGTGACGTCTAATTGGCGTTATCGAACTTGAGGTAAGTGACAAGGGAAAAGTCGTAACAAGGTGACCGTAGGGGAACCTGCGGTCGGATCACCTCCTTAGACAAGGTATTGTGCGGATGCATGTAATCTTCACGTCAATCCATCGATGCAATGCATCACGAAAGTGATGTATGAAGGATGTAGCAGGTTCTCTGCCAGGAGGCTTGCAATGATCGTCGTGCATAGTCGTGTAATATGTGGCTGAATCTGCCGGTGTAAAGACGCCAATAGGAGGATTGCTAGGCTTGAGGAGAGACGAAGGACGTGGCAAGCTGCGATAAGCTCGGGGTAGGCGCACGCATCCTATGATCCCGAGATGTCCGAATGAGAATCTTACACTTTTGTGTACTCCATTACAATGGTGATGGAGATCGAACCGTGGGAATTGAAGCATCTTAGTACCACGAGGAAAAGAAATCAAT
>DATKZR010000019.1:0-18013 GCA_035527875.1 Nitrosopumilaceae archaeon
TTTTGCCATGTATTTGTTCAATAATAGATAAATTTGTGTCTAGTGGCCAATTCATTGCGGGAGTCGCCCAGCCTGGCCAAAGGCGTAGGGCTTAGGACCCTATCTCTTAGGAGTTCGTGGGTTCGAATCCCACCTCCCGCATTAAATCTTATTTTTCTGTGAATGATTAATAATGAGAAAATACCTTGGAAAAAAAGTCTTGAAGAAAACAGTGATTGGAATTACAGTCATCGGAGATGATAGAGAAGGTATTGTTGCAACGTTTACTAATTTTGTATTCTCTCAAAGGGGAAACATTGAGAAAGTGAATCAAAATGTAATCAAAGGACTTTTTGGAATGTATCTAGAAGCATCTTTTACAAAAAATATTAATGTAAAAAATTTTGATTTGGAGATTCAAAAGCTTGCAAGAAAAGAAAAAATGGATGTAAATACTCATCACGAGACAAATACTCAAAAAAATATAGCGGTATTTGTAACAAAAGAACCCCAATGTCTTGAAACCATTTTATCTGCTGCAAAAAAGAAATCCTTGAAAGGAAATATTTTAGTTATTATAGGAACAGAAAAAACTCTTCAACCTCTAGCAAAAAAATTGAAAATTCCATTTATATCTATTGAGGAAAAAAATCAAGAAAAAGCTGAAGCACGAATTATTGAGGTTTGTAAAAAATACAATGTTGATTTAATTGTTCTTGCCAGATACATGAGAATCCTTACACCAAACTTTGTTTGGAGATATCCAAATAGAATTATCAATATTCATCCATCGTTACTTCCAGCATTTGCAGGAGCTCTAGCCTATACCCAAGCTTATGAGAGAGGGACAAAGATTATTGGGGTTACATCTCATTATGTAACCGAAAACTTGGATCAAGGACCAATAATTTTCCAAGATTCTTTTGATGTTAATCCAAATGACTCACTGGAGAAAATAAAATCGAAGGGACAAATGCTAGAAGCCAGCACTCTGCTTAAAGCCATAAAAATGCATTTAGAAAATAAACTGGAAGTTCGTTGGAGGAAGGTTCACATCAAATCCAAATGAATCAGATAACAGAAATCAAATCACAGTTAGAACCTAAACTAAGAAAGATCATTAGTAGTAAAAAACAGATTGTTGTTATCCCTGTGGGCTCAATAGAACAACATGGTCCACATCTTCCGATATCAACGGATTCAGATATTGTCACTGAAGTAGCAAAGAGGATATGTCAAAAAAATAACTACTTGTTGCTCCCAACATTATACTATGGAATATCACATGAACATTCTCCCTTTTTTAATTTAAGTTTAAAAGAAACCACCCTGCAAAGAATTCTTTCAGATTTGTGTTTATCTCTTTTTGAAAATAACATAAAAACAATTTTTATCATCAATGGACATCACGGAAACGATAATGTGATAAAAAATATAGAAAAAAAATTTAGAAAAATTTTAAAAAATAAAATCAAAGTTTTTACATTTTCTTATTGGCATTATATGAAAAGAGATTTTGATCATGCTGGATTTGTAGAAACATCGTTAATGCTTGCAATATCAAAAGAAGTTAAAATGAATTTAGCTAAGAAAGGTCTCATAACTGATGGCATGAGTAAACAAGAAATCACCAATTTAGGCAGAATTGCATCAAAGTCATTTCCTAAGGTAACAAAAAATGGAGTTTGGGGGGATCCTAGAAAAGCTACAAAAAAAGATGGAAAAAAAATATTTTTAGAAATTACAGAAAATTTGGGGAAAAAGTGTCAAACTTGCCTTACTGGGCAGGGTTCAAAGTTTCACCAATGAAATTTTAATATAATCCCTCAGTATCAATGCCAATAAGTGAAATAGATGTCCGTTGATATGGCAGTAAAAGTATTGGATGAGAGTATCAATCAAGTAGTATTGATAAAACTCAAAGGTGGCAAAACCATTAGAGGTAGTTTGCTTGGATTTGACCAACACATGAACCTGCTACTCGATTCCTCGGAAGAAATTCCCATCGAGGGCGATTCCAAGAGTCTTGGAACCATCATTGTAAGAGGAGATAATGTTGTCATGATTTCTCCTCCACCGGCAATTTAGGTGATTTGAGATGGTAAAAGGCACAACTTCTATGGGTGGTTTTACTAAGAAAAAAGTCCATATTAGATGTAGAAGATGTGGGAAAAACTCCTTACACAAACGCCATCATGAATGTGCAAGTTGTGGTTTTCCAGAGGCCAAGAGAAGAAAATATTCATGGATTAAATGGTATACATAGATGCAAGAAATTGCTATTATTCTTAGTTCATTAGCAGGTGTTGCAACGGCAGCAGCAATAAGAAAAACACCAAGAAATAAAACTCAACTCTTGAGTATGGGTGCAAGTTCACATATTAAAAATCAGATTAGTTCGCTTAAAATTGAAAAAGACATTCTTACCAAAACAATTTCTAGATTATACCAATCAGATTCTTACCTATCAAAGATTCAACGCGATAAACTGCTGTTAAAGTATCAACACCAATTTGGAATTATTTTAGCAAAATTAGAAAAACTCGAAGATGCAAGTAAGCATCCAGATTTGGGTCCAATTGGCGATGGTCTGATAACTTTGATGGATCAAAAGTTATCTAAATTAGACGATAGATTGTATGAACTATCATCAAAGATCCAATCTCCAAAGACCTCAATTCCTGAATTTGAAAAAGAAACAAAATTAGAAATTGGTATACCAGATCCAAAATCTGAACCAACCCAAGAACCAAGAATGGGGGTAAAACCAAAAAAGAGTCTATTTAATTTTGAGAAAACAAATTCTTTAAAATCCGAACCAGTGGTAATCCCACCTACAAACTCACGACAATCTTTTGAACTAACCACATTAACTAAATTCTCAAAAAAAGAACCCAAGTTTCCATTTTTTGAAAAACCAATTGAAGTACAGGAAGAAATTGTAAATCAAATAATCCAACCAAAGCCAAAAATTCAAGAGAAACTTGAAATCGTACAAACCATCTCTCCATCACAGCCTACTTTAAAATTTGAAACAAAACCAAATCTCATAAAAGAAGTAGAGAAGATTACCCAATTCAAGGCTCTTCCAGAACCTCAGAAGGAAAAACCAAAGAATACAGTAAATATTGAAGATGAATTTGATGATGATTCAGATGATTTAGACAAAATTAAGGTTGAGATCATGAATGTTCTCTCCAAGCTTGACCAAGCCGAGGTCGAGTAATTGTCCTATGATAATGCCATCTTGGCATTATCACATGATTCTTTGAAATTTGTAAAAAATAATTATGTTATAGGTCTTGGAAGTGGGAGGGCAGTTACTGTACTAGTAAAATCACTTGCATCATTAATCAAGACAAAAAAATATGACATTAAAGGAGTTCCAACATCGCTTCAAATAAAATTGATCGCGGAAAAAGAAGGAATTCCCATTGTCGAATCTGATCAAGTTAATCATATTGACGTTGTTTTTGATGGTGCAGATCAAATTGATTCACAGAAATTTATAATTAAAGGAGGAGGAGGAGCTTTGCTCCGGGAGAATATTTTGTTTAGCTTGGCAAAAAAGATCATAATAATGGCTGATAAAACAAAATTTGTCAAAAACTTTACCATGCCTGTCCCAATTGAGATTCATCCGCTTGCAAGAAGTTCCGTTACAAATACAATTCAAAAATTGGGAGGGAAAAGCACATTACGTTCTCTTGATAGGGGGTACCCATTTTTTACAGAAAATGGAAACATTATACTTGATTGTGATTTTGGAACCATAAAAAATCCCAAAGTATTATCACAAAAAATTAAACAAATACCAGGTGTAATGGAATGCGGAATATTTCTTCGAAAACCAGACATAATCTATAAAGCAAAACCTGGCGGGAAATTTGAAATTATATAATAGAACGTTCTACAAGTTTTCCGTGTCCCAGTTTTCCAAAAACTTCAAAGTTTTCAGATACCAGCTGTCCCCTTACAATTGTCTTGACAGGCCATCCTTTCAATTTCATTCCCTCATAAACGATATAATCAGAAAAACCTCCAAACAAATCACTGGAAACTTTGTTTTCTTTTTTCAAATCTATCATTGTAATATCAGCATCAGATCCCTCATCTAAAGTTCCTTTTTTTGGATACATTCCAAAAATTTTTGCCGCATTTAGGCTTGTAAATCGAACAAATTGCTCAAGAGAGATTTTACCTTTATTCACCCCTTCACTTAGCAAAATTGGAATTACAGTCCCAATTCCGGGAAATCCTGCCAGGGCATCCCATACATTTGCTCCTCCTAGTTTTTGTTGGAGTTTGTTGGCAACATGATCAGTTCCAATAGTATCGATTTTGTTATTTGATAACGCAGTCCATATTGCTTCTCTATCTTTCTGTTTTCTAATAGGAGGCATTACTTTGGCAAGATACCCTTGCTGGTTTTCATATGATAGTGTAAGGTAATGAGGACACGTTTCAACAAAAATTTTCGTGCCTTTTTTCCTTTCTTCATTAATTTGCTGTAATGCCCTCTCGGACCCAATATGAACAAAGTAAATTGTACATCCATAATCACGTCCATACCTGCAAACGGTTTGTATTGCTTTTGCTTCAAATTCAGGAGATCTGCTTTCGGACCATGCAAAGAGACCATCGCGATTTTTTTCCTTTGCCGTTTTAATTCCACATGCGCAAGATTCGTAATCTTCTGCATGAACTAAAACAGGACATCCTAGAGACGCTGCATTTTTAACGGTTTCTTCAACAATTTGGTTATTGACATCAACCGTTGCAGATTCAAGTTTTGATGCATATGGTGGCATATCCATATAGACATGGCCTACATCCCCACCAAGATTCATGTAAATTTTAAATGATGTAATACCGTTTTCAACACAATATTTCATTTCCTCAATTTGTTGCTTGGAAAAAATTGATGCATGAATTGCATAATCAATATAATGATTTTTTGAAGATACATCTAACTGGTCATGCAAAGACGATCTGAAAGAACGTTCCAGACGTAGCATTCTCATCATTGTTGTAATGCCACCAATAGCTGCAGCATGAGATTCTGTTTTGGCTGCTTTGTCAATTGAGGAATAAACCCCATAGTGAACATGAGTGTCAATTGGTCCCGGAATAGAAATAAGTCCATTCCCGTTAATTTTATTGTCACAAGAAGGCATATCATGCGTAAAACCAGCAATTTTTCCATCTTCAATTATGATGTTTTTATCAACAATACCTTGAGGTAAAACAATATGGGAATTTGTGATCAAAGTATCAAAGGTCATCAGTTTTTTTTATTTTGCAGTCTTTTATGCGTTGAGATAAGACCAAAGGGGGAAGAATTCAAAGTTAATTGTTAGACTTTGATTGGAGAAAAATTAGTAAAATAATTGTTGGAAGAAAAAATTTTATTTTTTTAATTATACAGATTTGGGTACCATGACTTTCTTTTCAGGAGCTGGAAGACATATAAAAAACGATGTTCCTTTTCCAAATTCACTTTCAAGCCAAATCTTTCCTCTAAGTCCTTCAGTAATTCCCTTACAAATTACAAGGCCTAAACCAGTTCCACCATGTTTTCGTGTTGCAGAAGTATCAATTTGGTAGAATTTTTTGAAAATGTTTGATTGCTTATCTTTTGGAATTCCAGGTCCATTATCGTGAACAGCAAAAACAATATTTTTTTCTTTTATTTTTGCTTCAACTGATATCTTTCCAGTTTTTGAAGGAACAAAGTCCACTGAATTTCGAATCAAATTATCTAAAACTTGCCTCAATCTTTGTTTGTCAGTATTCAAAATTAGTTTTTTAGGATTTGTTACGGTAAAGTCTATATTTTTATTTTTCATAAAATGTTTATTATTTTCATTTAATTCATCCATAAACTCATCAAGACTAAATTCGGTAATCAAAAATGACATTTTCTTCATATCTAATTTTTGAACATCTAGTAAATCGCTAATTAAACGCTCAAGCAAGGTAGCATTTGATTCAATTTTGCTGATAAAATCAATTTGATCATTGTTTAATGGACCAAAGGTATCTCGATCTTTTAGCATTTCACAATAACCCTTGATTGGAACAAGGGGAGTGTTTAGCTCATGAGTCATCATAGATGAAAATTCTTCTTTTTGAAGTTCTGATACTTGGACATTTTTTAATGCCTCTGATAATTTTTCCTCTAAGATTTTTTGGTTAGTGATATCCGTAAGAATTGCAATGAATTGTTCAGGTCTCCCATTAATTCCTAGAAGAGGTGAAATTGTGGCTTTTGACCAATAATGGGAGCCATCTTTTGCCTTATTTCTAAGGTCTCCTTTCCATGTTTTTCCGTCAAGAATGGTTTCCCACATGGTTTTGAAAAATGCTTTATCATGGTAGTAAGAATTAATCATTCTAGGATTTTGTCCTAAAAGTTCTTCTCTTGAAAATTGTGACACTTTACAAAAATCATCATTAACATAAACTATAGTTCCTTCAGTATCTGTAATTAACACATTTGCAGATTTGTCTAAAGCTTCTTTGAAATTGGACAAATTTTCTTGTTGTTTTTTAATTACATTCATATTTTCTGTAAGGGCTCTGTTTGAATCTTCTAATTTTCTTGTTTGTACTTTAACTAGACTCTTCAAGTTGTCTTGTGTTGATTTAACGTATTGAAGTAGCTTTTCAAATCCGTTTGTTAGTTGATCTAACTCATTAGTAGAAGAATCCGGTTTTTTATCTAGATTTACCTCAAAATTTCCTTTTCTTACTTCATTCATGGTTTTACTTAAGTTCTTAATAGGAGAGGAAATTGTCCTTGAAAAGAAGAATGCAAGTAAAACAATTCCTGCAAGTAAAATTGAAAATACAGTTAATAGCTTTAATTGTAAATCATAAATGGGTAAAAGTACCGCTTCTAATTCAATTTCTCCTACAATGCACAAATTCTTATCTCCAATTAATTTCAAAAGACCAAGAACCTCATTACCATTTTTATTGATATATTGTTCAGAAATTAATTGTCCTGCAAAACATCTATCAATTAATTGGTGTTCCATATTCCAATTTTGTGTAGAATATTTTACATCGGAATCAGTGGTAATTTGACGAGAGGCGTTATCAACTAAAAATATTTCCTGACCATTTTCAAACCCAGAACTTAGTTCTTCTGTCTCAACAGCATGAAGCGATGTTTGTAGTGAAATTATGCCAAGTTTCTTACCTTCTAAATCTACAAGATCATTTGAAAATGTTACATAGTTGTTGCTTATTATTTGATTTTTTTGGAATCCTGCAAAATTAGGCTCCGTTGTACGTATTTTTTCGGAGAATTCATCAGGTATTTTATGACCAATCAATCCTCTCTGGGTACTAGCAAGTATCTCTCCTTTAAGATCTGAGAAGTAAATAGTATCGATACTAGATCTTGAATCAATCTCACCGTTATTATTTAATGAATTAGCTCTCGTTTCCACAAGTATAGAATCTATATGGATTTGGATTTTATCCAACGTGGCAGGATCTCTTATGTTATTTGCATCAAGTTGTAATGGCAAAAAAGTTGAAGCAAATAATTTTGTTTGTACTTGTCTTGTGTCCAAATAATGTTCTATATCTGCAATTTTTGACACTAAAGACGAATCAAGTGCTAATTCTTTTTGACTAATTAAATCATCAGAGATTTCGGCAATACTGATTCCCTCTAAAATCATCATTGGAATTAGTGCAATACATAAAAAAAGTATTACAAGCTTACTGTTTAAATTCATTTCAATAGTCCTTTATTTTTTAGCTGTCGTACGACTCTTTGTTTTTCTTGAGTTATTTGTTGATGTTTAGAAATTCGAATCTCTTTGATTTGTTTTATTAAAATTTTGGATGCATAAATTGAATTATTGTTTTGGTTTAAGAATTTTACATCTTTTGGGTTAATGGTGGAGATTTTCAATTAAGTTCAAAGAAATTCAAATAAATCCTCAACTAGTAATTGCAGTTAATAGTTCATTGAGTTGTATTGGTTTTTTCAAACAACCTTGAACTCCATCTTTCTTTAACAAATCGTTAATTTGGCTAGTAGTAAATGCAGTCGCAGAAAATATAACAATTTTCTGATCTTTTAGAATTTTTTCTCTTTCTAATGTTTGAATAATATCGATTCCACTAAATTCAGGCATGGAAATATCTAGAAGAATTACATCATACTTTTCTTCCTTAATACGTGCTAATCCATCACGTGGATCATTTGTAACTACGTTATCAAAACCCTTGGCCTTTAGGAATTTTGATAGTAAACCTGTAATGTCTTGGTTATCGTCAACTATGAGTACTTTCATAATACAAAACATTAGGTTGTCCTATATAGGAAAATGTTTGTTCAATTCCTACAAAAATTGTTAGATAAAGAAAATGCTATTTTTTTCAAATTTTTACTTTAGGATTTTGGTTTGGAAAACTTGAATCTCATCTTGCAAATGAATAAAACTACTGCAAAAAAAGGAAGATCAGGGCCGGTGGTTTAGGGGTATAATGTCGCGTTCGCAACGCGAATGTCGGGGGTTCGATTCCCCCCCGGTCCACTAATTCCAGAAACTATTATACGATAACAAAAAGTATGGATTGTATGGAAGTATTTGATGGAAAAAAGGCTGCTCAAGATTACATGTCAAAGCACACCTTGGCTTTTTCAACTCCAGAGTTAACGTTAATGAGATTTGCATTTTGGTTAGGAGATACAGTACCAGATCCTAAAAACAAAGAAAACTCTTTACCTAGAATGTTAACATTTATGATGGAACAAGATTTTGCTCCAGTTTTAATTGATGATGATACGTATGTCCCAACAGGTGCAGTAAAAAATTCTTCAAAAATATATGGAAATCCCCATCTAGAAAATGTCTCAGTGGGAAAGTTTTGTTCTGAATGTGGTACAAAACTATCAGCCACTTCGAAGTTTTGTCCTGAATGTGGTACAACACAAGAATAAACCAAAAAAAAACTAATTTTATACTTTATTTCCACACTTTGTGCAAAATTTTGTGTTAGGTTTTAGTGGAGTGCCACAGGAAGAACATCCATTATTGCCAACTGTTTGTCTTGGCAACAGTGCAGGATCAGGAGATGGTAATGTTCCAGGATCTCCAAACCCTTCGCGTGCAGAAACAATTCCTGGAGGTCCCCCTACTGGATTAGCTGCAGTTCCCGCTCTTGGAGGTACCATTCCAGAACCACCCATCGTGCCAGGTTGTCCCATTCCCGGCATCAATCCAGGTGATTGAGTATTTACTGAACCTGTTTTTAGTGATTTTCTTATTTCAAAGATAACTTTGATTGATAAAAATTCTAATGCAGAATACGCTACTACATAATCTCCTAATCTTTGGAAGAATTCTTTGTCACCTAGCTTACCTTGTTTGTACATATTATTTGTATCAAGAAAGGATTCATAGTAACCCTGAGATTCATCAAACAAGCTCTCCAATTTATCAAAAAGCATGTTAAGGGTATCTACTTCACCAAATGACATATCCAAACTTTTCTCATGGAATATTAATTACTTTAGGATCACACTTTGAATATTTTATGTTTGGAACGGCTTGAACCAGCCTCACATAAGACCAATTCATTTTAATCAGTCTAAAGAATTTTTAAACTCTACTTACTGTAATTTCAAATATTCCCTTATTTTAGCCACATCCTCACCAATCATTGCTATTTGACTGCTGAGGGCCCAAACGGAATTTCAAGATTGCATGTTCTGATTATTAAGATATTTTACCAATGCCAAAGTAAATTCTGTGTTTTTTGTTTTTTCAAGATAAATAATAATCTCTTGTATTATCTGGGGGGTAAGCCTTGATCAAGTTTTTCAATTAACGTTCTACATTCTTCGTTATTTTGAATTGCCATAGTTTACAAAACATAACATGGTATTTAGTTATTAACACAAATCAAACCAAAATTTAAAATTCTTGTATTTCAAATTTTCTTAAAAATCTAGTTCAAACCTATAATCAAATTATGATAATTCTTTTGTTTATCAAGGAAAATTATAATTAAATGTATAAAAGAGATCAAAGATAATCATAGATTACTCTACTTAACTCAACTATACATAAAGGATTTATTTTCCAACCCAAAGTGAAAGAAGTTCTGAAATTAAAGTAAAAAGATCTGAATCTAAAGATCAACAAGACTAACTAGCATTAATCCCAAAGAAATGTTTGCCCATATTGCTATGCTAAACGCAATTAATTTTAGATTGTGTAATACTCCTTTCCTATCGCCCAATACATTTCATTTACCTGAAATATTAATAAAGTTTCAATTGTGTTAGATCAATTTTGATACATTTTTAAAAACAAAAAGAAAAAAACATGTGATTAGGATTGAAGGGCTCTATCAATCATATTTTTGTAGGATTCTTTTGATGCTGCTCCAACTTGCTGGCTAACTATTTCACCTTTGTTTAGAAGAATTAGAGTTGGAATGCTAAAGACGTTGTATTTTGAGGCCAATTCATTGGCTTCATCTACATTAACTTTGACAAACTTTACTTTGCCGTCATAATCAGTTGCCAATTCTTCAACTACGGGACTAACCATTCTACAAGGGCCACACCATTCAGCCCAAAAGTCAACAAAGACAGGAATTTCAGAATTTATTACATCTATTTCCCAGGATTTTGCATCAGAAACTTGTGTTACTCCCATTCTGATTGTATTGAACTAAAGATACCTAAAAATGTTCACCAGAATTAAGGCCAAATCTTTATGTGCATAGAAAATGTGACAAACTGAAATTTGATATATACTTAAATGACCTTTTAGAAAATCTCAGACATGAGCTCCGAATTTAGACTAAAAAAATTAAGAGGTTCTGGAGGCTATGTAATGGCATCTATTAATGATGAACAACAAATGAAAGGGAATCTTGGAGGACCAGATTTGTTTTTGGCGCCAATTGGAAGATTAGATTCAGAAATTATTACTAAACATTTTTGCAATACTTGTGAAAGAGAATTTGAAGGGTCACCAAAAATTGAATACGAAAATCCCAATGAAGAAGTTGCAGAGAATTTAGTGCTTGCAGAAAAGGGACAATACATTTGTAATAATTGTAATTCAACCATTGCAGAATATAGAGAATTTAGAAAGCAAGATGAAATTCAAGAGATAGGAGCGGCAAAACCCCTAGAAATTGAAACTCAAACAACATCTGAGCCAACGGTTCAACAACAACCTCAAATAAGAACTGAAATTCAAACTCAAACATCGACTCAGATTCCATCTTCAGAAGTAATAGAACCTACTCCAGTGGGATCAGTTAGTTCGATTGAAGGATTAGCAGTATATGATGAAAATGCAAAAAAAGTTGGAAATGCTAGACAAGTTGGAATCGATTCAAATCAAACAATGGTACTAATTATTACAAAAAATGACGGTGTTGAGGGCAGTGTGCCTTGGAGTAGTATAAGAAAGGTTGGGGATGTTATTCTCCTCGGAAATGTAACTGTTCCTCAAGTAAATCTACCTGGAAAATGTTCTAGCTGTGGATTTGTAAACAATGAAGGTTCAAAATTTTGTGAAGAGTGTGGAACAAAACTACAATAATTTTTAAGTAAATATAATCGATGGTAACAAATGCGTGAATGTAATTGAATAAACGAATTATCTCAAAAAGTGTAATCAAAGATATTATCATTGTAGTATTGGGTGTTGTAATAATATGGATTGGGTTACAAGTCGTTTTTGGAACGGAAAATCCATTTTATGTTGTTGCCAGTGGAAGCATGATTCCAAAATTACAAGTTTATGATGTACTAATAGTTCAAGGACATATTCCGATTGAAGATATTCAAATTGGGGACATTATTGTGTTTGATCGTCCATCTGGACACGACAGAGTAATAGTTCACAGGGTTGTGTCAATTACAGATGATAATCCAGTGACTCTTAGAACTAAGGGAGACAATAATATAGCTTCTATTGCCGGAACGGACTATCCAATTACAGAAAAGGAATACATTGGTAAGGTTGAATTTATAATCCCACAAATTGGTTATGTAACGCAAGTGTTGAAACCACCCACTAACTATATTTTGATTGTTTTAGTTATTGGCGTGATGATAATAAAAGAAATAGTCAAAAGAAAAAATGTAAAAGAACTGGCGAGTATTGATCCTTTAAATTCAAATGATCCAGGTGTTTTGGATGATTACTCAGATCTTGACACGTTAGAAAAAGATTCTGCATACTCCGATCATTCTGATTCACAAATTTCTGATAATGAATCTGTTGAATCATCACCGGAATCAAAAAAAGATTCTAAATAAGAGAATCTTTGGTTTTGAAAATCCGATTAAAATAATCTGATGGTTCTTTTGGTTCTTCAATATCGTTAGTAATCCCAGCTAGATTCTTTGCAAGATTCTTTTTGTAGCCTATCTGCATCTGTCGTTGAATCTGAATTCTTTGTGCTTGAGGGGAACCTGCACCGTGCATTGATTCTGTAAGATATCCTACAGCGTTTCTACCAAGAGTCATGTTTTCAATAAGTCTAAGAATTCTCATTCTGTTTTCAACATCAACACCTTTTCGTCCCACAAGGAATTTTTTGAGTAATGGACCGGCTATTGGATGTCTAAAGTCCTTTTCAGATGGAAGAGTTACCACTAATCCACCTGCAATGTCTTGTGCCAGTCTACTAATTTCATATGGGAATCGAGTAACGTTGTGTTTGCAAACTTGAGCAAGCATATCTTCATTAAGATATACACCTGATTTCATCTTATGTGCTAGGTGGGAAGATGCAATTCCTGCAGCGAAGATTGTTTCATTAAGATGAGTCATCTCAACAATTTTGTCTTTGATGTGAGATACGTTTGGTACTCCATTATAGTCAGCAATTGTAGCTGCAGCACCAATGAGAACATCACCAAGTCCTGTTTTGCACACATAACTACGTCTATGGTAACAAGTAAAACGTTCTATAAGCATAGATGCAAATTCATGTTCTCCATGCATGAATACTTTGTCCCATGGAATAAACACTCTATCTAAAATCATTAAAGCTTCTTGCCCACTAAATTTTGCGTTGCCATCATCAATATCGCCTTCTTCCATACTTCTAGTGTCGCAAGACTGTCTACCATAGATGTAAGTAACTCCTTTTTCATCTGCTGGGATTACGCCAACAATTGCCCAATCCTTGTCATTTTCTGTTAGTCTAACTGTTGGCATTAAAATTATCCAATGTGAATTAATACAACCAGTTTGATGTGCTTTAGCTCCAGATACATAGATTCCTTTATCATCTGTCTCTACTACTCTTGTAAACAAATCAGGATCTTCTTGCTCAGATGGACCTTTACCTCTATCGCCTTTTGGATCAGTCATTGCACCACCAATTACAAGATTTTCTTTTTGGACCATCTTTACAAATTCTAAAAATCTTTGATGGTAGTTTGTTCCATGTTTTTCATCTATTTCAAAAGTTACAGAGTGTAAAGAATTCAAAGCATCCATGCCAACACATCTCTGGAAACATGTTCCAGTGTTTTGTCCTAGGGTTCTTTGCATTTTATTTTGTAAAACTAAATCTTCTGCACTTTCAGCAATATGTAAGAATCTGTTAATTTGTAATCCAGTGATTGACGATTTAGCAGATGCAAGGTTTTCGTCTCTGACGGCAAGATCATAAGTTTCTGCAACTGCGTTAATAGAGGGTCTAATCATTGGATGATCCACTGGTTCTTTGACTAATTCTCCAAATAGGTAAATTTTGAGATCTCTGCCCCTGAGACTTTCAATGTATTCGTCTCCCGTTCTAATGGTCTTTAGACGCTCTACATTTGCCATGTCCATCTTCCCTTGAACTTGTATAAAAATTCTAGATCAATATTTAAAAAACTAAGCATAAAAGCCGATCAAAGACCTATTCTAACATCTAGAATTATACAGCCTTTTCCTTTTTCCATTACAAGGACAGGATTCATGTCTAATTCTTTGATTTCCTTAAAGTCAGTGACCAGCTGAGATAATCTTTGAATGCATTCAGACAATTTTGCAATATCAGATGGTTTTTCTCCCCTAACACCTTGTAAAATTTTCTGTGTCTTTATTTCTGATATCATATCATCTGCTTCTTTGCTGGTTACTGGTGCTATCTTGAATGTCACATCTTTTAAAACCTCTACATAGATTCCTCCCATTCCAAGCATAATTACAGGACCAAAACCAGGTTCTAACTTGGAACCTATAATCAACTCTTTTCCACCTTTTACCATCTCAACTATAAGAACTCCTTTGATCTCAGCTTTCTTGTTGTATTTTTTGGCATTAATGATAATTGTTTTAAAAGCTTCTTTGATTTCTTTGTCATTTGTAAGATTTACTTTTACCCCACCGGCGTCTGATTTGTGAATTATTTGTGGGGATGCAATCTTCATTACAACTGGATAGCCAATCTTGTTTGCAATCTTGACTGCTTCTGTATCAGTTTTCGCAAGAGCACTCATAGGTAGTGGCAATCCATAGGCTTTGAGAACCTCTTGCCCTTCTTCTTCAAGAAGATTTGGTCGTTTTTCTTTTTTGACTTTGTCAAAAATCTTTTTTACTTTTGCTTTGTTTACTTTGAATTTAGTAATTTTTCCTTCTGGTTCTTTAATCCAATTGGAAAATTTTATCATTGCAGCAAGTGTTCTTATTGCTCCTTCAGCATACGTGTAATATGGTACATCACCTTTAGCTAAAATTTCTCTGTTAGTAATTCCCTCATCTAATCCCATTAAACTTGCAAGCATTGTTTTTTTATATTTTTTTGACATTGTAACAATTACTTCTGCTAGTTTATCGTAATTCAGCGTTCCAGAAGGTGTACACATTGTGATAACTGAACCGACCTTAGGGTGTTTGAGAACTCTATCTAAGACATTATGGAATCTATTAAAATCTGCATCACCTACAATATCAACAGGATTTCGAGAGCTTCCCCATGGAGGAATTACTTCATCAATTTTTGAACGAATACTATCAATTTTTGCCATTTTAACGCCTAGTTTGGAGCAAGCATCAGTAGAAATAATTGCAGGTCCCCCAGCATTTGAAACAATAACCAAATCACCTCCAGAGGGGAGTGGTTGTTTTGAGAATGCCGTTGCATAATCAAATAGTTCCTCCATAGTATCAACTCGAATGGCGCCGGATTGTTTAAGCAACGCTTCGTAGATTTCATCAGAACCCATTAGAGCACCTGTATGAGACATTGCAGCTTTTGCTCCTTCTGGACTTCTTCCGGATTTTAGAACTAAAACAGGTTTTTTGAGTTTACGAGTAATATTTTTACAAACTTTAAGAAACTCTTGACCGTCTCCCATGTCTTCAAGATACATTACAATTACCTTGGTTTGATTGTGTGAAGCTAACATCTTTAAAATATCAACTTCAGTCATCACTGCTTTGTTTCCCATACTAATTACAGCAGAAAAACCAATACCCTGTGCACTGGCGTCTTCTACAAGAGCAGCACAAATTGCTCCGCTTTGAGATACTAGGGCAATTTCTCCTGACTTTGGAGTAATTTTCAAAAATGTAGAATTCATCATTGTCTTTGGAGCTAAATTCATCACCCCAAGACAGTTTGGTCCAATAATTTGGATATTGTATTTTTTTGCAATATCTTTTAGTTCCTGTTCTCTTTTGGCCCCTTCCTCATCTACTTCCTTAAATCCAGCAGTGATGATGATGACGCCTTTGATTTTTTTCCTTCCACATTCTTCTAATACTCCAGCTACCAATGTATTTTTAATTACAATAACTGCAAGATCAACAGGTTTTGGAATATCCAGTACAGTTTTGTAGGCTTTTTTGTAAAATACGGTATCTCTACTAGGGCTAATTGGATAAACAGTACCGGTAAAGCCATTCATAATATTTGATGTAATAGTGCTTCCAACACTACCTCTTTTGTCAGATGCACCGATAATTGCTATAGATTTTGGGGAAAGGAAAACAGATTCAGTCACTTTCTTGGAGTTGAAGATTTTCTATAATAAAGTTATTCATGGAAATTTCTGATCTATAATATTTTAGCTTCCCAACATTTTTCCTGCAAGATTTTCTTTTCTTGGAATCCAAGCCAAGGTAAGATTTGAAAATTTTCCAATGATACCCCAAGCTTCTTGGGCCAGTATTCTTAGCTGTTCATTATTTATCGCAAAGTCATGATTTAGTTGGGATACAGTATTTTTGGAATCACTAAAAATGGTAATCTCCTCATCAGAATTTACAAATTTTTTTAAGGCTGAAATTATTGCCATATATTCGGCTTGGTTGTTTGTAATATTCGGTTTTTTTTCGTAGAATGATTCACCTGTTTCTTTAACAAAATAACCATATCCACTATTTCCACCCCCAGAACCGTCTACGTACACACTAATTATCATAGATCTGCAATCGCCTCATTTTGTCTCTCAAATTTACTACCACCATATTCTACAATTAAACTAAGATTAATCTAAAGTGATTTTTAAGAAGATTAACAATCCTGCTAGTTCTGCAATTCCTACTCCCAACATATATGGAAATATTTCATGAGAGAAGAGTTGGTCCATTGAGAAATAAGCTAGTCCTCCAATAATATTATGAAGAAACAACATGCTAGTTACTACAATCATTCCAAGTGGAAGTTGTGCCTTTGTTTTTCCATACATTTTTCCAAAAATGACAATCAAAATACCTAGTACTGCCATATTTGTAATTGAAACTAAAGATAACACTAGAGAGGTAGATTCCATTTAGAGAGGAAAACCTTTCAAGAGCTTATTTACTTTTATCCAATTTTGCCGCAATTTCCTCAAATGTCTCCATATTTACTTCTAAAAAGGTAGAGATGAAATATGTAACTCCATATTTTTCTCCAATTTTTGTAATCAAGTTATTTTTTTCAAGAACCTTAATGTGATGTTGAATTGCTTTGTAATCCAAGCCTAGTTCTTTTGCTAGTTGGTTGATGTTTAATGGCTTTTTCTTTAAAGAAAAAATAATTCGTAGGCGATTTAATCCTCCACGTGAACCTGCAAAAATAAACCAAAGGAGTCTTTTTGCATCAGGATCATTTGCCATTAATAATCAATTTCAGGTGTTTTTCACTAAAAGGTATTGTGTGACAAATTCATGATGGGCTAGAAAGTATAAAATACATAATCGGACTAATTTATTTGATTTAGTTAAATGATGTTAAATTATGATGCTCCATTGTATAGGCCTCCTTCAGAAGCTAGATCCCTAATTTTTCAAGTTACATTAGGATGTTCATTTAACGAATGTTCATTTTGTGATATGTATAGATCTAAGCAATATTCAGAACGACCTTGGAAAGAAATAAAATTAGAAATTGATATGATGGCAAGCCAATTGCCAGATTCTACTAGAGTATTTTTGGCTGATGGTGATGCATTGAATCTTGATGCAGATTATATGGTAAAAATTGTAAAATATATTTTTGAAAAATTTTCAAAATTAGAAAGAATTTCTTGTTATGCAATGCCTATGAATATTTTAAAGAAAACACCTGAAGAACTAAAAAAAATGTATGAGGCAGGATTGACCATGTTTTATTTGGGAATTGAAAGTGGGTCAGATACAGTATTAAAAAAAGTAACCAAAGGTGCTACATCAAAGACCATAATCAAATCAGTAAACAAAGCAAAGGATGCAGGATACATCATGTCTTGTATGGTCATATTGGGTCTTGGTGGTAAAAAATATTCTAAAGAACATGTTCAAGGAACTGCAGATGTAATTAGTGCATGTTCTCCTCAATTTGTCGGGACTCTAACTCTATATCTAGAAAATGGAATTAAAGATGAGTTTTTACAAAAGTATAACGGTGAATTTGTAAAATTAAATGATGATGAGGCATTAAATGAATTAGAAGGATTACTAGATAAGATAGAAACAAAAGAAGAGATAATTTTTAGAGCAAATCACGGTTCAAATGCTTATACAATCAAGGGTACATTTCCACAAGACAAACAAAAAATGTTAGACAG